>NZ_JBSFPT010000002.1:0-180656 GCF_053588335.1 Microbacterium sp. NPDC003461
CCCGCCGTGGGGACGCCGCTCGGGCGCCGGGCGCCGCGGTGCAACCCGGAACTCCCGCGCCGCTCGTGCCGGTGCTCGCGCATGGAGTTGCCGGCCGTCGTGCCGGGGACCGCGTCGGCGTGGATGCGGCCGTCGGTGAGGACGTGGGCGGGGATGGTGACGTGGATCGTGCCGCGTACCTGCGCGAGCACGTCCTGCCCGGTCCCGTCCTCAACGATGTGCCCGCTGGGTGCGCCGGCGAGCAGCAGGTCACACGCCAGGTCGGCGCGCAGCTCATCGATGCGGCGCTTGTCGGGCCCAGCCGCCGCACCGGCACCCTCCCCCGTCCCCGCGTCGGTACCGGCAGTCCGTCCGAACGCATCCCGCTCGGCGATCACCGTCCGCGCCATCGTGGTCAGCCGGTCGTGGATCCCCTGCACCAGCGGCACCGGTGCGGTCAGCCGCAGCTCGGCCATCCCGTCCTCCAGCGCCATCACCCGCACACCCCGCCGGGCCCGGGCCGCCTCGTGGCGCTGCGCGAGGGACTCCTCCAGGAACGCGTCGGCGATCGCCCGGCACATCGGCTTGAGCCCCGCCACCGTCGCCTCCTCCGCGACACCGAGCGCCCGGGCCTCGTACTCCCGCCGATCCGCGGGATCCCCGATCCGCGTGCCCTCGGCCACGATCACCGCGGCGTGACGGCCGGGCAGGCGGCCCTCCTCCACCTGCGCCAGCGTCGCCGGGAAGTCCCGCACCAGCAGCGCGGCGTCGACCATCCGGTTCTCCACGGTCCGCGGCCCCTCCCGCAGGGCCGCGGCGACCTCCGCGGCCATCGACCGCACCGGCATGTCCCACTCCGGCGGGGCACCCGCCCGCTCCACCTGCCCGACCGCGATATCCAACGCCCGGCCCAGCAGGCGCGCCTCCTCGGCCTCCAACCGCGCCCGCTCCGCCCGCACCCCTCGCAGGCGCGACACGATCCGGCCCGTCTCGGCGCGCTCCGACGCCGTGGGCTCCCAGAAGACCGTGTCTCTTTCCATACCCCGATTCTCCCAGCCACCCCCGACAACCATCGAAGAAATGTACGGGGTGGGGATAAGTCGCCAGCCCGCTCCACAGGTCAGCCACGCGGGACCCGCACCCGCCCTAGGGTGGCCATATGAGCGACTCCCCCTCGGTGCGACAGCTGCGACTCGTCGTCGCGGTGGACGACTTCGACGCGACCCTCCGCCTCTACCGCGACGTGCTCGGGCTGCGCGAGCAGGCGGCGTTCCACGGGGACGGCGGCGCGCGCGTCGCCATCCTCGACGCCGGTGCCGCCACCCTCGAGATCGCCAACCGGGCACAGGTGGAGATGATCGACGGCATCGAGACCGACGGTGGCACGAGCGACCGGATGCGGGTCGGGTTCGAGGTGGATGACGCCGCGGCGACGACCGACCGGTTTGTCGACGCAGGTGCGCAGCTCGAGGCCGCGCCCCGCGAGACGCCCTGGCGCTCCCTCAACTCCCGGCTGCGCACCCCCGGCGACCTTCAGGTCACGCTGTTCCAGGAGCTCGAGACCCTCGAGCAGCGCAGCGCGCGCCCGGGATTCCGAAGCGAAGCCCCGGCAGCGGGCGACGACGGGATCGCGGAGGTCATCGAGAACGAGCGGCAGCTGCAGGACCCCGCCGTGCGGCGGGACGGCGCGCGCCTCGAGTCGCTTCTCGCGGCCGACTTCACCGAGATCGGCGCATCGGGCCGCATCTGGGACCGCGCGCAGATCGTCGACCTGCTGCGCAACGAGACCGTGCGCGACGAGGCCGGCACCGACGAGGCCGGCACCGACGCGATCGAGATGCGCGAGGTCCAGGCCCGGTCGCTCGGCACGGGCCTGGTGCTCGTGACGTGGCTCTCGCAGCGCGCGGGTCGGCACGCCCGCCGCTCGTCGCTGTGGCGGCGCGACGCGGACGGCTGGCGGCTCGTGCACCACCAGGCCACACCGCTGCCCGACGCCGCCGGCTGACCGCCGACACCGGCTGCGCGCCCGACGCGGCGCGATGAGCCACCCCCGCGCGCTCTGCGACACTGTGGTGATGGCCATCACCGCTGACGCCGGCCAGGGCATCGCTCGCCCGGCCGACCCGCGCGCCGCCCGGCGCATCCCCGAACCGCTCGACGAGTTCCAGAGCGCGGAGCAGCAGCCCGAGTACCGCGTCGACGTGGAGCGCATCCGCTTCTCGCCGTACTACTCGCGCCTGTCGGCCGTGACGCAGGTGATCTCGCAGACGGGCGCCGGCCTGGCCGTGCACAACCGGCTCACGCACTCCATCAAGGTGGCGGCGGTGGCGCGCGCGATCGCGACGCACCTGTCGAGCCTGCCGGGCGACGACGGACGGATCGTCGCCGAGCTGGGCGGCTGCCATCCCGTCGTCGTGCAGGCGGCGGCCGCGGCGCACGACCTCGGGCACCCGCCGTTCGGCCACCTCGGCGAGCAGACCCTGGACCGGCTCGCGCGCGAGCGCTTCGGGCTCTGGGAGGGCTTCGAGGGCAATGCGCAGACGTTCCGCATCATCACGCGCCTCGACGAGTTCGACGAGCCCGGCGTGGGCCTGAACCTCACGGCCGCCGTGCGGGCCGCCGTGTTGAAGTACCCGTGGCGGCGGGGCGAGGGCGGCGTCCGCCGCGGCGGGTCGGGCAAGTTCTCGTACTACGCGCTCGACATCGACGAGCAGCGCGAGGCGCTGGCCGCCTATCCCCGGATCGAACAGGGCCAGCAGACCGTCGAGTGCTCGGTCATGGACATCGCCGACGACATCGCCTACTCGCTGCACGACCTCGACGACTTCTACCGCGCCGGCCTGCTCGACCAGGCGATCATCGCGGCAGAGTTCCGCACCTGGCGCGCCGAGCTCGCGCACCTGCGCGGCGCCGACCTCGCCGAGCTGCGCGCGGACGAGCGCGTGCCCGGCCGCTCGCTCGAGCTGCTGTGGCGGCGACTGGAGCAGAAGGACCCGTGGATCGCGGACCCCGACGCGTTCGAGGCGGCGGTCGCGAAGGTGTCGGAGGAGGTCGTCGACGGCCTGCTGCTGCGGCCGTTCGACGGCTCGCTCGCCGCCGAGCGCGGGCTCGCGCGCTTCACGAGCGGATGGATCGCGCACCTGCAGGCCCGCGTGCGCGTGCACCGCTCCCCCGACACCCGATCCGGTCACGTCAGCCTCGACCGCACGGCATGGCACGAGGTCGCCGTGCTGAAGTTCCTGCACCAGCGCTTCATCCTGCACCGCCCGGACTTGGCCGTGTACCAGCGCGGGCGCGCCTCGGTCCTCGAGCGCCTCGTCGACGGCTTCGCCGCGTGGCTGGACGACGCGCACGACGCCCGCCGGGCGCCGCGCCGCCTCGTCGACGTCGTCGAGCTCGCCACCGACGACTACATGCGGCTCCGCCGCGAGGAGCCCGACCTGCTCGACACCACCGACGTGACGCAGCTGCGCCGCCTCGCGGTGGGCCGCGGCATCATCGACTACGTCGCGTCACTCACCGACGCGCAGGCGAGCTCGCTCGACGCGCTGCTCGCGGGTCAGACCGAGCGCCTGTGGGAGGCCGGCCAGGGCCTCTGAGCCGGGCAGCCACGAAGCCGCCCGGCCCGGGCGGGTCAGCGCCAGCCGAGGGCGGGCGCGACGTGGGTGAGGATCGACTCGATCACGTGGGTGTTGTACTCCACGCCGAGCTGGTTCGGCACCGTGAGCAGCAGCGAGTCGGCCTCGGCGATCGCCTCGTCCCGGCGCAGCTCGTCGATCAGCTCGTCCGGCTCGGCCGCGTACGAGCGACCGAACACGGCGCGCGTGGACTCGTCGATGTAGCCGAAGCTGTCGCTGCGCTCGCCCGATCCGAGGAAGTAACGGCGGTCCATGTCGTTCGTGACCGCGAAGATCGAGCGCGACACCGACACGCGCGGCTCGAAGCCCCAGTCGTGCTTGGCCCACTCCTCGCGGAACTTGCGGATCTGCGTCGCCTGCTGCACGTGCAGCGGCTCGCCCGACTCGTCCCACTTCAGGGTGGAGGTCATCATGTGCATGCCGTGCTCCGCGGCCCACACGGCCGTGGCGTCCGATCCGGCGCCCCACCAGATGCGCTGGCGCAGGCCCTCCGAGTGCGGCTCGAGGCGCAGCAGCCCCGGCGGGTTCGGGAACATCGGCCGCGGGTTCGGCTGCGCGAAGCCCTGGCCCTCGAGCAGTTGCAAGAGGAGCAGCGTCTTCTGGCGGGCGGCCTCGGCGCCGTCGGCGTCGTCGTCCGACGCGGGCTGGTAGCCGAAGTACTTCCAGCCGTCGATCACCTGCTCGGGTGAGCCGCGCGAGATGCCCAGCTGCAGCCGTCCGTCCGAGATGAGGTCGGCGGCGCCGGCGTCCTCGACCATGTACATCGGGTTCTCGTAGCGCATGTCGATCACGCCCGTGCCGATCTCGATGCGCTTCGTGCGCGCGCCGACCGCCGCCAGCAGCGGGAACGGCGAGGCCAGCTGCCGGGCGAAGTGGTGCACGCGGAAGTACGCGCCGTCCGCGCCCACGTCCTCGGCCGCCTGCGCGAGGTCGATCGACTGGTGCAGCACGTCGGAGGCGCTGCGCGTGCCCGACTCGGGATGCGGCGTCCAGTGCCCGAACGAGAGGAAGCCGATGCTCTTGCGACCCGGTACGGTGCTCATGGATTCATTCAACGTCATGGATCCCCCGGCATTCCCGATCCGTCATTCCGTGCCCCGCAGCGCCTCGCCGAGGGCGGCGCGCGACGTGACATCGAGCTTCTGGAACGCGCGGTGCAGGTGGTTCTCGACGGTGCGCACGCTGAGCATGAGCGTCGAGGCGACCTCCTGGTTCGACATGCCCTGCGCCGCGAGCTCGGCGACCTCCCGCTCGCGCGCCGTGAGCGCCGAGCGCGGCGGCACGGGATCGACCACGCGCGGGAAGTCGCCGCCGAGCTTGGTGGCGAGGCGCCGCGCCTGGCGCAGGATGTCGGCGGCACGATCCGGCTCCGTCGCCGCGAGCATGCGCGCGGACGCCGCGAGCAGGGTGAGCCCGTAGCCGCGCATGCCCGCCTTGATCAGCTCCTCGCCCGTGCGGGCGACGGCCGCGCCGTCGGCGGAGGCGAGGGCCTCGCTGCAGCGCCCGATCAGCGTGAGGAGCCGGCTGTCGGCCGCGTCGGCGAGCTGCGCCACCTCCGCCGCGCGCGCGGCGTCCGGATGGATCTCGACCGCGCGCATGCCGGCGACGACGGCGGCGGCGAGGTAGCGGCGCTCCCGCAGCTCCTCGAACTGTTCCCACAGCTCGTCGGCCACCGATTCGGGCGACTCGCCCTCGACGAGGCGCGCGTGCGCCGTCGCCTGGGCGGCGACCATGACGGGGAACGGCCCGGTCGGCAGGCCCGACGCCCTCGCCTGGTCGGCGAGGGAGCGCGCCGCGCCGGTCCGTCCCGTGCGCGCCGCGGCGCGGGCGGCCAGGACGAGCGTGCCGATCTCGTACTGCGTGTGGATGAGCGGCGTGGCGCCGACGGACAGCAGCGGTCCGAGGTGCTCCCGCATCGCGCGCTCGTCCCCGCGGAAGAGGTGGACGAGGGCCAGCACGTAGCCGTGCGGCACGAGCAGCTGCGGATCGAGGGTCGACAGCCCCTCCTGGTACGCGCGCGTGGCGTGCGCCTCGGCCGCGTCGAGGTCGCCGGCGAGCAGGAGGGCCAGGCCGCGACCGATGCGCGCGAGCGGCGCGAGCGCGGTATCGCCCACGGCGTCGAGCTGCGCGAGCGCCTCGCGCCCGCGGCCCAGGGCGAGCAGCTCCTCGCCGCGCGTCAGCCGCAGCGCCTCGGCGCCGAAGGGATCGCGCACGTCCTCCGGCGCGGGCTCGTCCGGCACACGATCCAGGAACAGGCGGACGTGCCGCGCCGCCGCCGTGAGCACGCCCTGCCACGACTCGGAGTCCTCGCCCTCGAGCCGCGCGAGGGCCCCGGCGAGATCGTGCGCCCCGAAGGCGGCGACGAGGCCCCGCCACGCGGCCACCAGCGCCCGGTCGTGCGGCTCGCCGGGGGCGTCGTCGGAGAGGATCGCGTCGAGCTCGCGCAGATCGGTGCCGCGGTACGAGAGCGCCCGCGCGTACGCGAGGGCCGAGCGGGCGTCGCGGTGCTGCTCCCACTCCGCGCGCCGGACGAGCACCTGGGAGGAGTGACGCTCAGCCACCACGCGGTTGAGCACGGCATCGGCGAGCCGACGGCTCTCGGTGTCGGAGACGGGACCCAGCTCGGTGGCGCCCGCGAGGGGGCGCCCCGTCGCGACCCGCCAGGGCGAGGCGTCCTGCTCGCGCCCGAGCGCCTCGGCGATCTCGCCCACGAGGCGCAGCCGGCGGGCACCGATCCGCTCGCGGCTGACGTGATCGGCCACGAGCGGCGGGTACACGCCGACCGAGACCGTGCCGGAGACGGAGGTGAAGGTGAGCAGCCCGCGCTCGTCCAGCTCCTCGAGCGGCGTCCAGTCCGAGAGCCGATGCGCCACCGAGATGTCCACGGCGCCCACGAGCGAGAGCTTCATGAGCGCGTCCAGCGCCTCCAGCGACAGCCCCTGCAGGAACGGCTCGACCGTGCGGGCGAGCTGCGGGGTCCACAGATCGGGGCCGGCCGTCCACATGCCGCCCACCTGGCGCAGCAGACCGTGGCGGCGCGCGTTGTCCGCGATCGCCTGCACGAGGGCGGGCAGCCCGCCGGCGCGGCCGTGGATGAGCGCGACCGTCGCGCGGTCCACGGGCCCTCGGCAGATCGTCTCGATCAGCTGCGCGGACTCGTCGTACACGAGCGGGGCCAGGCTCAGCCGCACGCCGGGCCGGACGAGCGCGGGCAGCGAGAGATCGGGCGCGCGGCGGGTCGTCGACGCCGAGGACAGCAGCGGCGTGTGCACCTGGCCGATCGCGCTCGAGATCGCGCCGATCGAGGCGGGATCGAGGTCGTCCGAGTCGTCGACGACGACGACCGTGCGGCGCGGCTCGATCGAGCGCAGCAGCGCATCGGTCGCGGCGGCGACGGCGCTGCGGGTGTGCGTGGGGTTGGCCGGCACGAGGCCGGCGATCGCGAGCGCCTCGAGCGGGCGATCGCGCAGCGCGGGATTGCCGCGCAGCTCGAGGGTCTTCCAGCCGGCCGCGTTCAGCTGCGCCGCGATGCGGCCGAGCAGCGTCGAGCGCCCGGACCCCGGCAGCCCGCGCAGGCTCACGCTCGTGCCGTCGCGCAGGTAGCCGAGGGTGGATTCGACGATGTCGTCGTGCACGGTCGTGGTGAGGCTCACGCGACCGACCCTACGTCAGGGCTACTCAGTCGTACAGAGGCTCGCCACTTAGGGCTCGGCGTGGTCGTCAGCCGCGGCGGCGCCCGTGGGCGCGATGTCGACCCACTCCGGGTACTTCGCGGTGCGCCCGTCTCCCGAGGAGGTGCGCGTGATCCGGCGCCGCAGCCAGGGCAGCACGTGCGCGCGGTAGTACTCCCCCGCGCCCAGGTGTCGGTCGGCCGGTGCCGGCAGGTCCCACCACGTGGGGTCGGCCGGGACGCCGAGTGCGTGGAGCACGCGGGCCGCGACGCGGTGATGCCCGCGGGCGTTCATGTGCAGGCGATCGGGCGACCAGAACGGCGGGGTCGCGAGCTCGCGGTCGGGCCAGTTCAGCGCGCGGACGACGTCGTCGCGCCCCTCGAAGCGCGCGATGACGGCCGCGGACAGCTCGTCGCCGCGCCGCTGGATGAGTCGGCCGAGCGGCAGCCCCGACGAGGGATTCGCGCCCGAGAGCAGAATGAAGCGCACCCCCTCCTCGTCACAGCGGCGCAGCACGTGGGTGAAGGCGTCGGCGATGCGCGCGATCGTCGTGCGCGGTCGGAGCATGTCGTTGCCGCCGCCGTTGAACGACAGGTGCGTGGGGCGCAGCGCGAGCGCGGGCTCGAGCTGCTCCTCGACGACGGGCCACGCCAGCCGGCCGCGGATGGCGAGGTTCGCGTACTGCACCGTCTGGCCCGTGCCGTTCGCCCATCCCTGGGCGACGAGATCGGCCCAGCCCCGCGGGCGGCCGTCCTCCAGCTCGTCCCCCACACCCTCCGTGAACGAATCGCCGATCGCGACATACCGCACCGCCATGCGCCCAGCCTATGTGCCGGTGCCGACCGGCTCCGCCTCGAGCGCCACGCCGGTGCGTTCGACGAGGGGGATCACGGCGAGGGCGGCGAGCACGAAGAAGGCCGCGAACACGCCGAACAGCAGGCCGACGCTCCCCCAGCCGAGCGCCCACGGGACGAACAGCGGAGCGAGGATCGACGCGATGCGGCCGGCGCCCGCCGCCGCGCCGGTGCCCGTGCCGCGGATCGCCGTGGGGTAGATCTCGGGACTGACGGCGTAGAGCGCGCCCCACGCGCCGAGATTGAAGAACGACAGCGCCATGCCCGCGGCGATGATCTGCCACTCCGCGGCCGCCATCCCGAAGCACAGCGCCGCCGCCGCCGACCCGACGAGGAACGTCGCGAGCGTCGCCCGCCGGCCCCACACCTCGATGAGCCACGCGGCCACGGCGTAGCCCGGCAGCTGTGCCAGCGTGATCACCAGCGTGAAGCCGAACGACTTCACGAGGTCGAACCCCTGGTCGAACAGGATCGAGGGGATCCAGATGAACGCCCCGTAGTACGAGAAGTTGACGCAGAACCACACGGCCCACAGGCCGGCCGTGCGCGCCCGCAGCGGCGCCGACCAGAGGTCCGCGAACCCGGGGCGGCGCGCGGTGCCCGCGGTCGCCGGCCCCGAGTCCGCGGCGACCGGCTGCGCCGTCGAGCCGAGCACGGCCGGCGACACCTCGAACGCCTGCACGACGCGTTCGGCCTCGTCCGTGCGGCCGCGGGATTCGAGGAAGCGCGGCGACTCGGGCAGACCCCAGCGGACGACGAGCGCGTACACGACCGGCACGGCGCCGAGGGCGAACGCCCATCGCCAGCCGTTCTCGAGCGGCACGACGAAGTAGCCGATGAGCGCCGCCGCCGTCCAGCCGAGCGCCCAGAACGCCTCGAGGACCACGACCATGCGGCCGCGGATGCGCGCGGGTGCCAGCTCGCTCACGTAGGTGGACGCCACCGGCAGCTCGGAGCCGAGCCCGAGGCCGACGACGAAACGCAGCACGAGCAGCGCCGCCACCCCGCCGACGAGCGCGCTCGCGCCCGTCGCGATCCCGTAGACGAGCAGCGTAAGGGCGAACACCTGCCGGCGCCCGAGCCGGTCGGCCAGCAGGCCGCCGACGCTCGCCCCCACGGCCATGCCGAGGAAGCCGATCGAGGTGATCCATCCCGTCTCGGTGCGCGTGAGGTCCCACTCGACCGACAGCGCCGCGATGATGAACGAGATGAGGCCGACGTCCATGGCGTCGAGCGCCCACCCGATACCCGATCCGGTGAGGACGCGCAGGTGCTTGCGGGTGAGCGGCAGTCCGTCGAGGCGCGACGAGGCGGAGGTCATGCCGCCATACTAATGGTCAGCGTGACATTTACTGCATCCGGATTCCGCGAGACAGCAATTGCGCGCCGAGACAGCGTGCAAACGACGCTGTCTCGGCGCACAGAAGCTGTTTCGCTGAGGGGTGGCTCAGCCGACCAGCGCCGTCCGCAGGGTGTCGAGGCCGACGCCGCCGAGGTCGAGCGCGCGCTTGTGGAACTCCTTCATCGAGAAGTCGGCGCCGCGCTGCGCGGCGTACGCGTCGCGCACCTGCTCCCAGATGCGCTGCCCGACCTTGTACGAGGGCGCCTGCCCCGGCCAGCCGAGGTAGCGGTTCACCTCGAAGCGCACGAAGCCGTCCTCCATGTTCACGTTGCGCCGCATGAAGTCGAGGGCGTGATCCGCGTCCCACGCGCCCTGGCCGTCCGGGCGCTGCTTGCCCAGGTGCACGCCGATGTCGAGCACGACGCGCGCGGCGCGCATGCGCTGGCCGTCGAGCATGCCGAGGCGGTCGGCCGGATCGTCGAGGTACCCGAGCTGCTCCATGAGCCGCTCGGCGTAGAGCGCCCAGCCCTCGGCGTGCCCGGACGTGCCGGCCAGCAGGCGCCGCCACGAGTTGAGCTCGGCGCGGTTGTACACCGCCTGGCCGATCTGCAGGTGGTGGCCGGGGACGCCCTCGTGGTACACCGTCGTCAGCTCGCGCCACGTGTCGAACTCCGTGACGCCCTCGGGCACCGACCACCACATGCGGCCCGGGCGCGAGAAGTCGTCGGTCGGGCCCGTGTAGTAGATCCCGCCCTCCTGCGTGGGCGCGATCATGCACTCCAGCGCGCGCACGGGCTCGGGGATGTCGAAGTGCGTGCGGCCCAGCTCGGCCACGGCCGCGTCGCTCGTGCGCTGCATCCACCCGCGCAGCGCTGTCGTGCCGTGCAGCTTGCGGCTCGCGTCCTGCTCGAGGAACGCGATGGCCTCCTCGACGCTCGCGCCGGGCAGGATCCGGTCCGCGATCCGCTCCTGCTCGTCGACCATGCGGGCAAGTTCCTCGACGCCCCACTCGTAGGTCTCGTCGAGGTCGATCACGGCGCCGAGGAAGCTGCGGGAGTGCAGCGCGTAGAGCTCGCGCCCCACGCCGTCGGCCTCCCCGGCGACCGGGGCGAGCTCGTCGCGCAGGAACGCCTGCAGCGCCGCGTACGCCTCGCGCGCGGCGGCCTGGCCGCGGTCGAGCTCGGCGCGCAGCGACGCGGGCAGCTCGCCCTCGGCCGGTGCGGCGCCGCCCGCGAGCGTCGCGAAGAAGCCGTCGCCCGCCGTGTAGCGGTCGATCTGCCCCGCGACCTCGGCGACCTGGCGCACGGCGGGCACGACGCCCTCCGCGATGCCGCGGCGCAGCGTCTCGGTGTACCCGCCGAGCGCGGCGGGGATCGCCCGCAGGCGCCGCGCGATGGTGGCCCAGTCATCGGTCGTGTCGGTGGGCATGAGGTCGAAGACGTTGCGCACCTGCTGCGAGGGGCTCTCGATGACGTTGAGGTCGCGCAGCGGCCAGCGCGCCTCCTGCAGCTGCAGGTCGAGCTCGAGCTGGTCGCCCAGGTCCTGCTGCGTCACGCGGTCGACGTCGTCCGCCGGCGCGGCGGCGCGCAGCTGCGCGAGAGCGGAGCGCGCGGCGTCGGCCCACGCGTCCAGCCCGGCGGGGCTGTAGTCGCTGAAGCCGTCCTGGCCCTCGGCGCGGCCGATGTACGTGCCGAGCTCGGGGCTCAGCCGCGCGGACGTGTCGACCCACGCGTCGGCGATGCGGTCGATCTCGGTGGGGGTGCGTTCGGTCATGTCATCCGTTCTTCGTCGTGCCGCGCGTCAGTGCGCGGCCTCGTTCCAGTCGGAGCCGCGGCCGACCTGCACGTCCAGCGGCACCGACAGCTCGGCCGCGCCGCCCATGCGCCGGCGCACGATGTCCTCGACGGCGTCCCACTCCCCCGGCGCGACCTCCACCACGAGCTCGTCGTGGATCTGCAGCAGCACGCGCGAGCCCATGCCGCGCAGGTCCTCGTGGATGCGCAGCAGCGCGATCTTCATGATGTCGGCCGCGCTGCCCTGGATCGGGGCGTTGAGCGCGGCGCGCTCGGCGTTCTCGCGCAGCACGCGGTTGGGGCTCTTCAGGTCGGGGAACGGGCGGCGCCGCCCGAAGATCGTCTCGGTGTAGCCGACCTCGCGCGCCGCCTCGACCGACGCGCGCAGGTAGTCGCGCACGGCGCCGAAGCGGGCGAAGTACTCCAGCATCAGCTGCTTGGCCTCGGACTGGTCGATGCGCAGCTGCTTCGACAGGCCGAAGGCCGAGAGCCCGTAGACGAGCCCGTACGACATCGCCTTCACCTTGGTGCGCATCTCGGACGTGACCTCGGCCGGGTCGACGCCGAAGACCCGGGCGCCGACGAAGCGGTGCAGGTCCTCCCCCGAGTTGAACGCCTCGATGAGTCCCGGATCGCCCGACAGGTGCGCCATGATCCGCATCTCGATCTGCGAGTAGTCGGCCGTCAGCAGCGTCTCGTACCCGGCGCCGACCTCGAAGGCGGCGCGGATGCGCTTGGACTCCTCGGTGCGGACGGGGATGTTCTGCAGGTTCGGATCGGTGCTCGACAGGCGCCCGGTCTGGCTGCCCGTCTGCACGTAGGTGGTGTGGACGCGCCCCGTGTCGTCGATCCCCGCGTCGAGGCCGTCGATGATCTGCTTGAGCTTGGTCGCCTCGCGGTGCTGCAGCAGCAGCCCGAGGAACGGGTGCGGCGCCTTCTCCTGGATGTCGGCGAGGGCGCCGGCGTCGGTCGTGTACCCCGTCTTGGTCTTGCGGGTCTTCGGCAGCTGCAGCTCCTCGAACAGCACCTCCTGCAGCTGCTTCGGGGAGCCGAGGTTCACCTCGTGGCCGATGGCGGCGTACGCCTGCTGCGCGAGTGCCTCGGCCCGCGCGCCGAGCTCGCGCGAGAAGTCCGACAGCTTCGCGTGCGAGACGGCCACGCCCGCGAGCTCCATGTCCGCGAGCGTCAGGGCCGTGGGCAGCTCGATGTCGACGAGCACGCGCAGCAGCTGCTCGGGCAGGTCGTCGCGCAGCGCCGCGGTGACCCGCAGCACGTACCACGACAGCTGGCCGGGGGTGGCGCCGTCGGTCTCGGGCACGAGCTGCGACGGATCGGCCTCCGGCAGCTTCTCGCCCAGCAGCCGCTCGACGAGGTGCGCGAGCGTCTTGTCGGGGAACGAGGGCCGCAGCAGCCATCCGGCCAGCAGCGGATCGAAGGCGAGCCCCCGCACGAAGACGTCGGCGCGACCGAGCGCCTTGATCTGCGCCTTCGCGTCCGAGAGCACCTTCGGCGCGTCCGAGGCGAACCACTCCCGCAGCGCCGCGGCGACCTCGTCCGACCACGTCGCCTCGACGGCCTCGTCGGCGGTCGCGAGCCCGACGCGCTCGGGCAGTCCGGCCAGCGTCGTGACGGTGACGCCGATCTCGCCCGGCGCGGCCGCCTCGACCCAGGCGGCGAGCTCCGCCGCCTCGAGCTGACGCGGCACGGGCGCGGCGGCCACGACCGCGGCGGGCTCCGGCTCATCCGTCATGCCAGCGGCCTCGAACACGCGCGGCAGCAGTGCGCGGAACTCCAGGCGCGCGAAGATGTCGCGCACCGCCTGGCCGTCGATCGGCTGCCGGACGAGGTCCTCCACCTCCACGGGAAGCTCGACGTCGCGGAGCAGCCGGTTCAGCCGGCGGTTGCGCCGCACGTCGTCGAGGTGCTCGCGCAGGTTGCCGCCCACGACGCCCTTGATCGTGTCGGCCCCCTCGAGCAGCGCGTCGAGCGATCCGAACTGCGTCAGCCACTTCACGGCGGTCTTCTCGCCCACCTTGGGCACGCCGGGCAGGTTGTCGCTCGTCTCGCCGACGAGCGCCGCGATGTCGGGGTACATCTCGGGCTCGACGCCGTACTTCTCGCGCACGGCCTGCGGGTCGTAGCGCTTCAGCTGCGAGACGCCCTGGACCGAGGGGTACAGCAGCGTGATGTCGTCGTTCACGAGCTGGATCGTGTCGCGATCGCCCGAGCAGACGAGCACGTTCCAGCCGGCCGCCGCGCCGCGCGTCGCGAGCGTGGCGAGGATGTCGTCGGCCTCGAAGTCGGGCTTGGTGAGCACGGTCACGCCCATCGCCTGCAGGCACTCCTGCAGCAGCGGGATCTGACCCTTGAACTCCGCGGGCGTCTCGGAGCGGTTCGCCTTGTACTCCGCGTACTCGCGGGTGCGGAACGACTCCCGCGCCGTGTCGAAGGCGACCGCCAGATGCGTGGGCTTCTCGGCCTTCAGCAGGTTGACGAACATCGACAGGAAGCCGTAGATCCCGTTCGTGTGCTGACCGTCCTTCGTCGAGAAGTTCTCGACGGGGAGGGCGTAGAAGGCCCGGTAGGCGAGCGAGTGGCCGTCTACCACCAGAAGGGTAGGCTTTGCGGAGTCCGTCACCCTGCCAGCCTAACGAGGGCGGCGGACATCGCAGTGTGAGGAGCGGGATGAGCGACACCGACGAGCTGGCCTGGGCGAACGAGCGGGGCCTCGGCGCCCTCGCCGAGAAGATGGGAATCCGCTTCACGGAGTTCTCCGTCGAGCGCGCCGTGGCGACCATGCCGGTCGAGGGCAACACGCAGCCGCGCATGCTGCTGCACGGCGGCGCCTACGTCGTGCTCGGCGAGTCGCTCGGATCCATGAGCGCGAACCTCTACGCCGGCCCGGGCCGCTACGCCGTGGGCATCGACATCAACGCCACGCACACCGCCTCCGCGACGAGCGGTCTCGTCACCGGCGTGTGCACGCCCATCCACCTCGGCCGCTCCCTCACCGTGCACGAGATCGCCGTGACGGACGAGAACGGCCGCCGCTGCTCGACGATCCGGATCACCAACCTGATCCGCGACGAGCGCCCCTGACACGAGCGGTCGGCGCGGAACCGCCCGGGCTCAGCCCTTCTTGGGGGCGAGCTGCTCGATGATCGCCTTGGCGACGTCCTGCATGGTGAGGCGGCGGTCCATCGAGGCCTTCTGGATCCAGCGGAACGCCTCGGGCTCCGACAGGCCCATCTTCTCGTTCAGCAGGCCCTTGGCGCGGTCGACGAGCTTGCGGGTCTCGAAGCGCTCGACCATGTCGGCCACCTCGGCCTCGAGTGTGATGATCTGCTCGTGGCGCGCCATGGCGATCTCGATCGCGGGCAGCAGGTCGTTCGGGGTGAACGGCTTGACCACGTAGGCCAGCGCGCCCGCCTCGCTCGCGCGCTCGACGAGCTCCTTCTGGCTGAAGGCCGTGAGCAGCACGACGGGGGCGATGTGGTTCTTGCTGAGCTTCTCGGCGGCGCTGATGCCGTCGAGCTGCGGCATCTTCACGTCCATGATCACGAGATCCGGGCGCAGCTCGGTGGCGAGCTGGACCGCCGTCTCGCCGTCGCCGGCCTCGCCGACCACGTCGTAGCCGTTGTCGCGGAGGATCTCCACGATGTCGAGGCGGATGAGGGACTCGTCCTCGGCGACGACCACGCGTCGCGGTGCCGTGGCCTGCTCGTTCTGCTCTTCGCTCACGAATCCATCCTAATCTC
Organism: Microbacterium sp. NPDC003461; assembly: GCF_053588335.1. Classification (NCBI taxonomy): domain Bacteria; kingdom Bacillati; phylum Actinomycetota; class Actinomycetes; order Micrococcales; family Microbacteriaceae; genus Microbacterium; species Microbacterium sp. NPDC003461. The sequence continues at coordinate 15,036 of NZ_JBSFPT010000002.1, forward strand.
AGCCCGCGCCCGCACCTGGGAGCGCCCCGCGCGCGCCGGATGAGCCTGTTGGTGCCGGCGGTGGGACTCGAACCCCGCCCCGACGGCCCTCCACACGCCGCATGCGCGGCGCGCGGAGCCTCCGCCGCGGGGGCCCTGTGTGGTTTCTCGCCCACCACCGTCACGTGGTGCCGGCGGTGGGACTCGAACCCACACGCCCGTGAGGACAGCGCATTTTGAGTGCGCCGCGTCTGCCATTCCGCCACGCCGGCCCGGTCCCAGCCTACGGGAAAGCGGGCGGACGCCTTCGCGCCCGCCCGCTCTCACCGAAGCGCGCTCAGCCCTCGTTCTGGTACACCGGCGCGGCGCCGTGCACCGCGTCGCCGACCTTGTGGATGCGCACGTCGTTGGTCGATCCCGCGATCCCGGGAGGGGATCCGGAGATCACGACGACCTTGTCGCCGACCTTCGCGAGGTCGTTCGACAGCAGGTAGTCGTCCACCTGCGGGAACATGCGGTCGGTGTGGTCCACCGGGTCGACGAGCGCCGAGCGGATGCCCCACGTCAGCGCCATGCGGCGGCGGACGGCCTCGTCGGTCGTGAACGCGATCATCGGGATGCGCGAGCGCAGCCGCGCCATGCGGCGGGCCGAGTCGCCGCCCTCCGTGAAGATGCAGAGGAACTTGGCCTCGACGAAGTCGGCCACCTCGACGGCGGCCATCGTCACGATGCCGCCCTGGGTGCGGGGCCGCGCCGTGAGGGGCTGGATGCGCTCCAGGCCGTGCTCCTCGGTCGACTCCACGATGCGCGCCATCGTCTGGACGGTGACGATCGGGTACTTGCCCACGCTCGTCTCGCCGGAGAGCATGACCGCGTCGGCGCCGTCGATCACGGCGTTGGCGACGTCGCTCGTCTCGGCGCGCGTGGGCACGGGGTTCTCGATCATCGACTCGAGCATCTGCGTGGCCACGATGACGGGCTTCGCGAGGCGGCGGGCGATCTCGACGGCGCGCTTCTGCACGATCGGCACGGCCTCGAGCGGCAGCTCGACGCCCAGGTCGCCGCGCGCCACCATGATCGCGTCGAAGGCCTCGATGATCTCCTCGAGGTTGTCCACCGCCTGCGGCTTCTCGACCTTGGCGATGACCGGCACGAACCGGCCCTCCTCGGCCATGATCTCGTGTACGCGCTGCACGTCCGACGCGTCGCGCACGAACGACAGCGCGATGAGGTCGGCGCCCTTGCGCAGACCCCAGCGGAGGTCGTCCTCGTCCTTCTCGCTCAGGGCGGGCACGCTCACGGCGACGCCGGGCAGGTTGATGCCCTTGTTGTTCGACACGGGGCCGCCGACGATCACCTCGGTCGTGACGACCGTGTCGTCGGCCTCGATCACCTTGACGCGCACCTTGCCGTCGTCGATCAGCAGGAAGTCGCCGGGCTTGACGTCCCCCGGCAGGCCCTTGAAGGTCGTCGAGACGATCTCCTTCGTCCCGGGGATGTCCTCCACCGTGATCTTGAAGATGTCGCCGACGGCGAGCTCGTGGGGTCCGTCCGCGAACTTGCCGAGGCGGATCTTCGGGCCCTGCAGGTCGACGAGGATCGCGACGGGCTTGCCGAGCTCCTCGGCGGCCGCCCGCACGTTCGCGTAGTTGTTGTCGTGGACGGAGTGGTCACCATGGCTCAGGTTGAACCGGGTGACATCCACACCCGCCTCGATGAGCTCCTTGACTGTCTCCTTCGTCGACGTCGCCGGCCCGAGGGTGGCGACGATCTTGGCACGTCTCAACGATTCACCTTCCGCACATGTGTGCCCGACACGCCCCTCCGCACGAGGGCCGCGATGTCGGGTTGCGGCCGATGCCGGCCGCCTTCGCCATGCTACAGCCCGATGGGAGCGTCGGTGGGTCGCACCGGCGCGGGCAGCAGCGTCTCGCCCATGAGGTACTCGTCCACCTTCGACGCGACCGACCGGCCCTCGGCGATCGCCCACACGATGAGCGACTGGCCGCGGCCGGCGTCGCCCGCGACGAACACGCCGGGGACCGTCGTCTGGAAGTCGCCGTCGCGCTCGACGTTGCCGCGGTCGGTGAACTGCGTGCTCGTCTGCTCCTCGAGCAGGTCGCGCTCGGGGCCCGTGAAGCCCATCGCGATGAGCACGAGGTCGGCGGGGATCTCGCGCTCGGTGCCGCTCTTGGGAACGCGGCGGCCGTCGACGAACTCCGTCTCGGCCACGCGCAGCGCGCGCACCTCGCCCGCGTCGTTGCCCAGGAACTCGACCGTGGTGGCGAGGTACTGCCGCTCCCCGCCCTCCTCGTGCGCCGAGGAGACCTCGAACACCTGCGGGGTCATGGGCCACGGCTGGTGGTCGGGGCGGGAGTCGGCGGGGCGCGTGCCGATCGCGAGGTTGGTCACGCTCAGCGCGCCCTGGCGGTGCGCCGTGCCGATGCAGTCGGCGCCGGTGTCGCCGCCGCCGATCACCACGACGTGCTTGCCCTCCGCGGATATCTGGTTGGGCACCTGGTCGCCCGCGACGGCCTTGTTCGACTCGACGAGGTACTCCATCGCGAAGTGCACGCCGTCGAGGTCGCGACCCGGGATCGGCAGGTCGCGCGGCAGGGTCGAGCCCGTCGCGATGACGACGGCGTCGTAGCGGCTGCGCAGCTCGTCCCAGCTGATGTCGACGCCGATCGTGACGCCCGCGCGGAACTTCGTGCCCTCGTCCTGCATCTGGCGCAGGCGCGCCTCGAGGTGGCGCTTCTCCATTTTGAAATCGGGGATGCCGTAGCGCAGCAGGCCGCCGATGCGGTCGTCGCGCTCGTAGACCGCCACCGTGTGGCCGGCGCGCGTGAGCTGCTGCGCCGCGGCCAGGCCCGCCGGACCCGAGCCGACGACGGCGACGGTCTTGCCGGTGAGGCGCGAGGGCGCCTTGGGCTCGACCCAGCCGTTCGCGAACGCCTCGTCGATCGTCGAGACCTCGATCTGCTTGATCGTGACGGCCGGCTGGTTGATCCCCAGCACGCACGCGCTCTCGCACGGCGCGGGGCACAGCCGTCCCGTGAACTCGGGGAAGTTGTTCGTCGCGTGCAGGCGCTCGATCGCCTCGCGGCCCTCGCCGCGGTACATCAGGTCGTTCCACTCGGGGATGAGGTTCCCGAGCGGGCAGCCCTGGTGGCAGAACGGGATGCCGCAGTCCATGCAGCGGCTCGCCTGGCGGCGGAGCACGGCCGAGTCGCCCGGCTCGTACACCTCCTTCCAGTCGAGGATGCGCACGGGCACGGGGCGCCGAGCGGGCAGCTCCCGCTCGGTCACCTTCAGAAAGCCCTTGGGATCAGCCACCGGTCACCTCCAGGATGCGGTTCCAGACGACGTCGCCGTCGGGGTCCAGCCCCTCCGCGACCGCCGCCTGGCGGGTCTCCATGACGGCGGCGTAGTCGCGCGGGAGCACGCGCACGAAGTTCGCCGTCTCGTTCTCGAAGTCGTCCAGCAGGCGCCGCGCGAGCGCCGAGCCGGTCTGCTCGACGTGCTGCTCCAGCAGGTCGCGCAGGATCTCGGCGTCGCCGGATCCGAGCGGGCTGAGCGTGAGCTCGCCCGTGCGCAGCGCGTCGGCGTTGACGAGCTTCTCGTCCAGCCGGTACACGTACGCCGTGCCGCCCGACATGCCGGCGCCGAGGTTGCGGCCGGTCTGCCCGAGGATGACGGCGAGGCCACCGGTCATGTACTCGAGCGCGTGGTCGCCCACGCCCTCGACCACGGCGGTGGCGCCGGAGTTGCGCACGAAGAACCGCTCCCCCACCACGCCGCTGAGGAACATCGATCCGCGCGTGGCGCCGTAGCCGATGACGTTGCCGGCGATGACGTTCTCGGACGCGTCGAACGCCGCACCCCGCGGCGGGCGGATCACGATCTGCCCGCCCGAGAGGCCCTTGCCCACGTAGTCGTTCGAGTCGCCCTCGAGCCGCAGCGTGATGCCGCTCGGCAGGAACGCCCCGAAGGACTGTCCGGCCGAGCCGCGCAGCGACACGGTGATTGACCCGGCGGGCAGGCCCTGCTCGCCGTGCGCCTTCGTGACGTGGTGGCCCAGCATCGTCCCGACCGCGCGCGCCGTGTTGCGCACCGGCAGGTCGATCTCGACCTGGCCGCCGTGCGCGATGACGTCGCGGGCGCGCTCGATGAGCTGCACGTCGAAGTGCTCGTCGAGCTCGTGCGCCTGCGCCCGCCGGTGGCGGCGCGGCTCGTCCTCGGCGAACTGCGGACCGTGCAGGATCGGCGAGAGGTCGAGGCCGCTCGCCTTCCAGTGCTCGATCGCGCCGTCGACGTCGAGCAGGTCGCTGCGGCCGATCGCCTCGTCGAGCGAGCGGAAGCCCAGCTCCGCGAGATACTCGCGCACCTCCTGCGCGATGAACTCCATGAAGTTGACCACGTACTCGGCCTTGCCCGTGAAGCGGTCGCGCAGCACCGGGTTCTGCGTGGCCACGCCCACCGGGCAGGTGTCGAGATGGCACACGCGCATCATGATGCAGCCGCTCACCACGAGCGGCGCCGTGGCGAAGCCGAACTCCTCCGCGCCCAGCAGCGCGCCGATGAGCACGTCGCGGCCCGTCTTGAGCTGGCCGTCCACCTGCACGACCACGCGGTCGCGCATGGCGTTGAGCATGAGCGTCTGCTGCGTCTCGGCGAGCCCGAGCTCCCACGGCGTACCGGCGTGCTTGAGGGAGTTCAGCGGGCTCGCGCCCGTGCCGCCGTCGTGGCCCGAGACGAGGATGACGTCGCTGAGGGCCTTGGCCACGCCGGCCGCGACCGCGCCGATGCCCGACTGGCTGACGAGCTTCGTGTGGATGCGCGCCTTCGGGTTGGCCCGCTTGAGGTCGAAGATGAGCTGCTTCAGGTCCTCGATCGAGTAGATGTCGTGGTGCGGCGGCGGCGAGATGAGGCCGACGCCGGCCGTCGCGTGGCGCGTGCGCGCGACCCACGGGTATACCTTGCCGGGCGGCAGCTGGCCGCCCTCGCCGGGCTTGGCGCCCTGGGCGAGCTTGATCTGGATGTCGTCGGCCTCGGCGAGGTACATGCTCGTCACGCCGAACCGGCCGGAGGCGACCTGCTTGATCGCGCTGCGGCGCTCCGGATCGACGAGGCGCTCGACGTCCTCGCCGCCCTCGCCCGTGTTCGACTTGCCGCCGAGGCGGTTCATCGCGATCGCGAGCGTCTCGTGCGCCTCCTTCGAGATGGAGCCGTAGCTCATCGCGCCCGTCGAGAAGCGCTTCACGATGGACGAGACGGGCTCGACCTCGTCGATCGGCACGGGCTTGCGCCCGGCGGTCCTCAGCTTGAACAGCCCGCGGAGCGTCTTCAGCTCGGCGGCCTGGTCGTCGACGAGGCGCGTGTACTCGCGGAAGATGTCGTAGCGCTTCGTGCGCGTGGAGTGCTGCAGGCGGAACACCGTCTCGGGGTTGAACAGGTGCGGCGAGCCGTCGCGGCGCCACTGGTACTCGCCGCCGGTCCACAGCCGCTCGTGCACGCGCGGGGCGCGGTCCTCCGGGTAGGCGAAGGCGTGCCGCGCGGCGTTCTCGGCCGCGATCTGCTCGAGGCCGATGCCGCCGAGCTTCGACTCGGTGCCCGTGAAGTAGGCGTCGATGAGCTCCTGCGAGAGCCCGACGGCCTCGAACACCTGCGCGCCCGTGTACGACGACACGGTCGAGATGCCCATCTTCGACATGATCTTCAGCACGCCCTTGCCGAGCGCGTAGATAAGGTTCTTCACGGCCTTCTCGGGCGTGACGCCCGTGATGGCGCCGCGGCGCACGAGGTTCTCGACGGTCTCCATCGCGAGGTACGGGTTCACCGCCGACGCGCCGTAGCCGAGCAGCGTCGCCACGTGGTGCACCTCGCGCACGTCGCCGGCCTCGACGACGAGCCCCACCCGCATGCGGGTCGAGTTGCGGATGAGGTGGTGGTGCACGGCCGCCACGAGCAGCAGCGACGGGATGGGCGCGAGGTCGCGGTTGCTGTCGCGGTCGCTCAGCACGATGAACTCCGCGCCGTCCTCGATGGCGTTGTCCACCTCGTCGCAGATCTGCTCGAGGCGCTTGCGCAGGCCCTTGTGCCCGCCCGCCACGCGATACAGGCCGCGGATCGTCACCGACGTGCGCCCGGGCAGCGCCGAGTGGATGTGCTGGATCTTCGCGAGCTCGTCGTTGTCGATCACGGGGAAGTCCAGACCGACCATGCGCGTGTGCTTCGGCCCCCACGACAGCAGGTTGCCCTCGGGTCCGAGCCCGAGGCGGAGGCTCGTGACGACCTCCTCGCGGATCGAGTCGAGCGGCGGGTTCGTGACCTGCGCGAACTGCTGCGTGAAGTAGTCGAACAGCAGCCGCGGCCGGTCGCTGAGCACGGCGATGGGCGTGTCCGATCCCATCGCGCCGATCGGCTCCGCGCCCGTGCGCCCCATGGGGGTGAGGAGGATGCGGACCTCCTCCTCCGTGTAGCCGAAGGTGCGCAGGCGCCGGTTGATCGAGGCGATCGGGTGCACGATGTGCTCGCGCTCGGGCAGGTCGGCCAGGCGCACGCCGCCCGCGTCGAGCCACTCGCGCCAGGGGTGCATGGTCGCCAGCTCGCGCTTGATCTCGTCGTCGCCGATGATCCGCCCCTGCGCCGTGTCGACGAGGAACATGCGGCCGGGCAGCAGCCGGCCGCGGCGCGCGATGCGCTCGGGCGCGAAGTCGAGCACGCCGGTCTCGCTGCCCACGACGACGAGGCCGTCGGTCGTGACCGTCCAGCGGCCCGGACGCAGGCCGTTGCGGTCGAGCATGCCGCCGACGACCGTGCCGTCCGTGAACAGCAGCGACGCGGGCCCGTCCCACGGCTCCATCTGCAGCGAGTGGTACTCGTAGAACGCGCGCAGATCCGGATCGATGTCGGCCTGCTTCTCGTACGCCTCCGGCACCATCATGAGCATGGCGTGCGGCAGGCTGCGGCCCGTGAGCGTGAGCAGCTCGAGCACCTCGTCGAACGACGCGGAGTCGCTCTCGGTGTCGCTCGTGATGGGCAGCAGCGGCTCGATCTCGCCGAGCAGGTCGGACGCGAGCTGCGACTGGCGCGCGCGCATCCAGTTGCGGTTGCCGCCGACGGTGTTGATCTCGCCGTTGTGCGCGAGCATGCGCAGCGGCTGCGCGAGCGGCCACGACGGGAACGTGTTGGTCGAGTAGCGGCTGTGCACCACCGCGAGCTCGGTCGCGAAGCGCTCGTCCTGCAGGTCGGGGTAGAACGGCTCGAGCTGCAGCGTCGTGACCATGCCCTTGTAGCCGAGGGTGCGGCTCGACAGCGACACGAAGTAGGCGCCGAGCTCGTGCTGCGCGCGCTTGCGCAGGCGGTAGGCGCGGCGGTCGAGCGCGATGCCCGACAGCGCGGGCTCGTCGCCGACGGCGGGGCGCGCGAGGAAGAGCTGCTCGAACGCGGGGCGCGCGTCGTCGGCGAGCTTTCCGAGGTGCTCCGGCTCCACCGGCACCTCGCGCCAGCCGAGCACCACGAGGTTCTCGGTCTGCGCGATCCGCTCGATGCCGCGCTTCAGCTCGGCCCTGGCCTCGTCCTCGCGGGGCAGGAAGGCCATGCCGGCGGCGTACTCCCCCACCGGGGGCAGCTCGAAGCCCGCCACGGCGCGCAGGAACGCGTCGGGCATCTGGGTGAGGATGCCCGCGCCGTCGCCCGTGCCCGCGTCCGATCCGATCGCGCCGCGGTGCTCGAGGTTGCGCAGCGCGGTGAGGGCCAGATCGACGATGTCGTGGCCGGGCTCGCCGCGGAGGGTGGCCACCATCGCCAGACCGCACGCGTCCTTCTCGAACGCGGGGTTGTACATGCCCTGCTTGGCCGGCAGGGATCCGCCGACGGGAGCGACGTTGCGCGGGCTCGATGCCATGGCTGACCGTCCTTGAGGTTGTTGCTGAGCGGGGCGGCGCTGACCCGGGAAGGGAGCCGCGGGATGCCTGCGAAGCGCGTGGCTCGGGCGGCCCGTTACTCGACGGTACGGGCGGGAGCTCGGAAGCGCTACTTCGCGGCGGCGGTGCTTGTGGCGGCGGCCTCGAGAGGGGCGTCCGTCGACGTGGGGTCGCTGGTGTCGACGTAGCCTTCCGAGGATTCTACCCCGGCCTCGGGGGCCGGTTCGCGCCCGGCCACATACGGCGAGGGCTCGATGCCGGTGTGGCGGCGCTGCAGGGCCAGGATGACGAGACCGACGACGATCGCGGCGAGCGAGGCCCACACGTTCGTGCGCAGGCCGAGGATGACCTCGCTCGGGTCGATGCGGATGGACTCCCACACGACGCGGCCGGCGCCGTACCAGAGCAGGTAGATCGCGAAGAGGCGGCCCCACTGGAAGGCGAGCTTGCGGCCGAGCCACAGCAGCACGACGACGCCCGCCACGTTCCAGATCACCTCGTAGAGGAAGGTCGGGTGGAACAGCGTGTCCTCGGGCAGGCCAGCGGGGATCGCCGGGTTGTCGGCGTCGATCTCGAGGCCCCAGGGCAGATCCGTCGGCCAGCCGAACAGCTCCTGGTTGAACCAGTTGCCGAAGCGGCCCATCGCCTGCGCGAGCAGCAGCCCGGGTGCGAGGGCGTCGGCGAAGGTCCAGAACCGGATGCCCGTCCAGCGGCAGCCGAGCCAGGCGCCGATCGCTCCGCCGATGAGCGCGCCGTAGATGGCGATGCCGCCCTCCCAGATCGCCCACACCGAGCCGGGCTGGGTGATGTTCCACGGGTTGGAACCCTCGCCGAAGTAGTAGCCGGGGTGCGTGACGACGTGGAAGATGCGCGCGCCGATGATCGCCAGCGGCACCGCGAGCAGCGCGATGTCGATGACGATCCAGCGCTCGGCGCCGCGCTTGGTGAGGCGGTGGTTCGTCAGGATCGTCGCCACGATGATCCCGGCGATGATGCACAGTGCGTAGAAGTGGATCGTGAACTGCCCGAACGTGAACGGACCGAGGGTGATGGGTCCGAACTCCCAGCTCCAGGAGCTCACCGGCGGGCTGGGGATGCTCGCGACGACGTTCGTCAGGGCAGTAGACAGCATGGTTGCGAGTCTAGTTCAGGCGGCGCGTCGCGCCGTCACGCGCGGGACGCGCACGCACCCGCCCCGCGCGCCGCTCAGCAACGGGGCAGGTGTCCGGTCCAGACTGGCCGGATGCGTCGCCGCACCCTGCTCCTCTCCCTGGCCGCCGTCGCGGCCCTTGCGGCCGCCGGGACGATCGCGATGAGCGTGACGCGTGCGGACGAGCCCGCCGGGTGCGACGACATCCGCGCCTATCAGCAGCGCTACGGCCAGATCGAGACCCTCGGCGACGGCAGCGGCCGGATCGCGGTGCTCGGCGACTCGTACGCGGCCGGCAACGCCCTGAGCGATCGCGGCACGCGCTGGAGCGACTTCCTCGCGCAGCGCGCCACCGGCGACACCGTCCTGCTCGATGCGGTGCCGCTGACGGGGTACGTCAACGAGGGCGCGTGCGGCCCGAACGCGTTCGAGGACCGCATCGACCGCCTCGTCGACACGGGCGCGGACGCGCTCGTCATCCAGGGCGGGCTGAACGACGTGTCGGCCGAGCCCGAGACGCTGCGGCGGGGCGTCGAGGCCGTGCTCGACGCCGCCGCGGCGGTGCCGCACGTCGTCGTGGTGGGGCCGATGGACGTGCCGGAGCGCGACGGCGAGGCGGCCGTCGACGCGGTGCTCGGCGACGAGGCCGCCGCACGCGGGATCACGTATGTCTCGGCGCTCGAGTGGGATCTGCCGCTCGACCGCGACCGCGTGCACCTCACGGCCGCGGGCCACGCCGAGTACGCCGAGCGGATCCTCGACGCGCTCGCGCGGCCCTGAGCCAGGCTGCCGCGCGTCAGCGACGGGTGCCGGCGGCGAGCTCGCGGGCGAGCTCGCTCAGCCCCGCTACTCCCCCGTCGCGCAGCGCGCGCACGAGCGCCGTGCCGACGATCGCGCCGTCGGCGTACTCCGCGACGCCGGCGACCTGGGCCGGCGTCGAGATGCCGATGCCCACGCACGCGCGGCGCACCCCACGCTCGCGCAGGCGCCCGACGAGCGTGCGCGCGGCGCGGTCGAGCTCGGCGCGCTCGCCCGTGATGCCCATCGTCGAGACCGCGTACACGAAGCCCCGCGAGGCGTCGCGGATCATGTCGATCCGCGCGTCGGTCGACGTCGGCGCCGCGAGGAACACTCGATCCAGGCCCGCGCGATCCGAGGCGGCGATCCACTCCGCCGCGGCGTCCGGCGTGATGTCCGGCGTGATGAGGCCCGCGGCGCCGGCCTCGGCGAGGGCGTCGGCGTAGCGGTCCACGCCGTACTGCACGACGAGGTTCCAGTACGACATGACGAGCACGGGCGTGCGCACGCGCTCCGTGATGGCGCGTACGAGGCGGAACAGATCGGGCGTGCGGAAGCCCGAGGCGAGCGCCGCGTTCGTCGCCTCCTGGATGATCGGGCCGTCCATCACGGGGTCGCTGTAGGGCGGGCCCAGCTCGATGACGTCGGCGCCGTTCTCGGCCAGGGCGACCGCCGCCTCGAGCGAGGTGTCGACGTCCGGGAAGCCCGCGGGCAGGTAGCCGATGAACGCCGCGCGGCCCTCGGCGTTCGCCGCGTCGATCGCGGCCTCGACGGTGGAGGTCACGCGCCCGCCCCCTCGTCGTAGAGCTCGAAGTACCGCGCCGCGGTGTCCATGTCCTTGTCGCCGCGGCCCGAGAGGCACACCGCCAGCACAGCGTCGGGACCCAGCTCGCGGCCGATGCGCAGCGCGCCCGCGAGGGCGTGCGCCGACTCGATGGCCGGGATGATCCCCTCCGTGCGGCTGAGCAGGCGCAGCGCCTGCATCGCCTCGTCGTCGGTGGCCGGGATGTACGTGGCGCGGCCGATCGAGGCGAGCCACGCGTGCTCCGGCCCGACGCCCGGGTAGTCGAGGCCCGCCGAGATGGAGTGCGACTCGACGGTCTGGCCGTCCTCGTCCTGCAGCACGAAGGTGCGCGCCCCGTGCAGCACGCCCTCGCGGCCGCGGGCGATCGACGCGGCGTGCCGCTCGGTGTCGACGCCGTCGCCCGCCGCCTCCACGCCGTAGAGCGCGACGGACTCGTCGTCGATGAACGCGTCGAACATGCCGATCGCGTTCGAGCCGCCGCCGACGCACGCGAGCACCGCATCGGGCAGGCGCCCGGTGCGCTCCAGCAGCTGCGCGCGCGCCTCCTCCGAGATCACCTTCTGGAAGTCGCGCACCATCGCCGGGAACGGGTGCGGTCCCGCGGCCGTGCCGAAGATGTAGTTGGTCGTCTCGACGCTCGCCACCCAGTCGCGGTACGCCTCGTTGATCGCGTCCTTCAGGGTGCGCGATCCGGTCGTCACGGGGACGACGTCGGCGCCGAGCAGGCGCATGCGGGCGACGTTGAGCGCCTGGCGCTCGGTGTCGACCTCGCCCATGTAGATCGTGCAGTCCAGGCCGAACAGCGCGGCGGCCGTCGCCGTCGCCACGCCGTGCTGGCCCGCGCCGGTCTCGGCGATCACGCGCGTCTTGCCCAGGCGCCGGGTGAGCAGCGCCTGACCGAGCACGTTGTTGATCTTGTGGCTGCCGGTGTGGTTGAGGTCCTCGCGCTTGAGGAAGATGCGCGCCCCGCCCGCGTGCTCCGCGAAGCGCGGCACCTCGGTGAGCGCCGACGGGCGGCCGGCGTAGTCGGCCAGCAGCGCCGCGAGCTCCGCGCGGAACGCCGGGTCCGCCATCGCCTCGCGGTGGGCGACGTCGAGCTCGTCGATGGCCGCGATGAGCGACTCCGGCATGTAGCGCCCGCCGAATTCGCCGAAGAACGGCCCCGGCTGCTCGCGGAGTGTCATGACGCCTCCAGGAAGGATCGAAGGGTGAGAACGGGATCGCCCGTCACGAGCGCCTCGCCGATGAGCACGGCGTCGGCGCCGGCCGCGCGGTAGTGCGCGACATCGGCCGGCTCGAGCACGGCGGACTCCGCGACCTTCACGGCATCGGACGGGATGCCGTCCACGAGCCGGCCGAACAGGTCGCGGTCGAGCTCGAACGTCGACAGATCGCGCGCGTTCACCCCGATGAGGCGCGCGCCGAGCTGCGCCGCGCGCGCCACCTCGTCGGCGGTGTGCGCCTCGACGAGCGGCGTCATGCCCAGCTCGACGACGAGTGCGTAGAGCCGCTCCAGCAGCGGCTGCTCGAGCGCCGCCGCGATGAGCAGCACGAGGTCGGCGCCGGCGGCCCTGGCCTCCCACACCTGGTAGGGCGTGGCGACGAAGTCCTTGCGCAGCACCGGCAGCCCGACGGCGGCCTTGACGGCCGACAGGTCGTCGAGCGAGCCCTTGAACCGGCGCTGCTCCGTCAGCACGCTGATCGCCGACGCGCCGCCCGTCTCGTAGAGCCCCGCCTGGCGTGCGGGATCGGGGATCTCGGCGAGGTCGCCGCGCGAGGGGCTCGCGCGCTTCACCTCGGCGATGACCTTGACGCGGTCGGCGGGCGCGAGGAATGCGAGCGCGTCGCGCGCCGCCGGCTGGGCCAGCGCGGCCCGCTCGACCTCGGCGAGCGGGCGGACGGCCTCGCGTGCCTCGGCATCCGCGACCGACCCGGCGGTGAGCTCCGCCAGGAGAGACATCAGTGCGCCTTGGTCGAGTACTTCGGACCGTTCGCGCCGTAGCCGGCTTTGGACAGGATCCAGCCCGCGATGGGACCGATCACGAAGAGCACCACCGATGCCCACACGAGCCACATCTGGTCGAGGAACAGCGCCGCCGTGCCGATGGCCAGCGCCACCAGCATGATGATCACCGCCGTCCACGCGGCGGGCGAGTGTCCGTGACCGGGGTCGGTGAGGGGGTTGCTCATCTCGTGGGTGCTCCTTCGATGCATGGGACCGGTTCGAGTCTATCGGGAGGGGCCGAGGGACCGCGCCGCGGGGCGGCGCTCAGCGGGCGGTGGGGTCCTGGCCGTGGCTCAGGTCGTCCCACGAGTCGATCGCGTCGAGCGGGCCGTCGGCGGGAGCCGCGCTCGCGGTCTCGTACCGGCGGCCGGACCGCTTCCAGTGCCGCGCCGTCGAGACGACCGTTGCGCCGCCGAGCACCACGAGCGCGGCGGCGACGAGCGAGATGATCGGCCACGGCGTGACGGCGAGCGAGACCACGAGCTCGCCGACGGCCTCCTCGCCCGCGAGGCCGGTGTGCTCGGTGACGGCCGACGCCGCGGCCGACACGGGCGGGGCGAACGCGATCCGGCTCGTGGTGGCGACGAGCACGAACCCGAGGAGCACCGCGAGCACGCCGAGGATGTAGCGCAGCACGACGCCCGCGAGCGCCAGCACGAGCGCGAGGGCCAGCGCCGCCAGCGCGAGGGGCTGCAGCACGGGCGAGGCGGACGCACCCGGCACGGGCAGCGTCGCGTCGGCGAGCTGCGCGCTCAGCCACGTCTGGGTCGAGCCCACGAGCAGCACGGCGCCGCCGATGAGGACGAGCAGCACCGAGAGCGAGCGACCGCGGCGGCCCGCCCAGCCGTCGATCCGGCGCATCGCACCCATCAGCGCGCTCCCGCCAGCAGGTCGCGCTCGTCGGTGTCGAAGCACGTGTGCGTGCCGGTGTGGCAGGCCGCTCCCGTCTGGTCCACGAGCAGCAGCACGGTGTCGCCGTCGCAGTCGATGCGCACGCCGCGCACCTCCTGCACGTGACCGGACGTGTCGCCCTTGCGCCAGTACTCCCCGCGCGAGCGCGACCAGTACACGGCGCGCCCGCCGGTCAGCGTGCGCCGCAGCGCCTCGCGATCCATCCACGCGAGCATGAGCACCTCGAGGGTGTCGTGCTGCTGCACGACGGCGGGCACGAGCCCGTCGGCGTTGAAGGCGACCCGGTCCAGCCGGGCCTCGACATCGATGGGCTGGCTCATCGGACCGGTACCCCCTCCGCGCGCAGCGCCGTCTTCACGTCGCCGACGGTCATCTGCCCCGAGTGGAACACGCTCGCCGCGAGCACCGCGTCCGCCCCCGCGCGCACCGCCGGGGCGAAGTGCGAGACGTCGCCGGCGCCGCCCGAGGCGATCACCGGCACGGTCGACAGCTCGCGCATGAGCCCCACGAGCTCGAGGTCGAAGCCCTGCTTCGTGCCGTCGGCGTCGATCGAGTTGACGAGCAGCTCGCCCGCGCCGCGCTCGATCGCCTCGCGCGCCCAGTCGAGCGCGTCGAGGTCGGTCTCCTGCCGCCCGCCGTGCGTCGTCACGACGAAGCCCGACGGCGTGCGCGGCGACCGCTTCACATCGAGCGAGAGCACGAGCACCTGCGCGCCGAAGCGGTCGGCGATCTCGCCGATCAGCGCCGGCCGGCGGATCGCCGCGGAGTTGACGCCGACCTTGTCGGCCCCGACCTCCTGCAGGCGGGCGACGTCGTCGACGCTGCGGATGCCGCCGCCGACCGTGAGCGGGATGAAGACCTGCTCGGCGGTGCGCCGCACGACGTCGTGCATCGTCGCGCGCTCGTCGACCGTGGCGGTGACGTCGAGGAACGTGATCTCGTCGGCGCCCTGTTCGAAGTACCGCCGCGCGAGCTCGACGGGGTCGCCCATCTCGCGCAGGTTCTCGAAGTTGATGCCCTTCACCACGCGCCCGGCCGCCACGTCGAGGCACGGGATCACCCGGGTCACGACCGACATCAGAGCCTCGCGTTGTCGATCGCGGTGACGAGGATGGCGCGCGCGCCGAGCTCGTAGAGCTCGTCCATGACGCGGTTCATGCCCTTGCGGGGCACCATCACCCGCACGGCCACCCACTCCGGGTCGCGCAGCGGCGACACGGTGGGCGACTCGATGCCCTTCGCGATCGCGGTGGCCTGGTCGAGCAGGGCCACGGGCAGGTCGTAGTCGACCATCACGTAGCGGCGGGCGACCATGACGCCGCGCAGCCGGCGCAGCAGCCGGTCGGTGCCGGGCGCCTCGGTGGGCGCCCCGATGAGCACGGCCTCCGACTCCATGAGCACGTCGCCGAAGATCTCCAGGCCGGCCTGGCGCAGGGTCGTGCCGGTCTCGACCACGTCGGCGACGGCGTCGGCGACGCCCAGCTCCACCGCCGACTCGACGGCGCCGTCGAGCGGCACGATGTCGACGGCCACGCCGCGAGCGTCGAGGAGCGCGTCGACGACGCCGGGGAACGCGGTCGCCACGCGCACGCCCTCGAGGTCCTCGATGCGCGAGAAGCGTCCGGGCCGGGCAGCGAGGCGGAACGTGGAGTTGCCGAAGCCGAGCGCCTCGATCTCGCGCGCGGGCATGCGGGTGTCGAGCAGCAGGTCGCGGCCGGTGATGCCCACGTCGAGGGCGCCGGAGGCGACGTACGTGGCGATGTCGCGCGGGCGCAGGTAGAAGAACTCGACGTCGTTGGCGGCGTCGATCAGGTGCAGCTGCTTGGTGTCGCGGCGGGTGGCGTAGCCGGCCTCGGCGAGCATGGCGATGGCGGTCTCGGAGAGCGAGCCCTTGTTGGGAACGGCGATGCGGAGCATGGGGTCTTTCGGGTCGAGGATGACGGTTCCGGGCGCGCCTCAGAGATGTCGGTAGACGTCGGCCGGCGTCAGACCCTTCGCGATCATGAGCACCTGCAGGTGGTACAGCAGCTGCGAGATCTCCTCGGCCGCCTCCTCGTCCGACTGGTACTCGGCGGCCATCCAGACCTCGGCCGCCTCCTCGACGATCTTCTTGCCGATCGCATGCACGCCGGCGTCCAGCTCCCTGACGGTGCCGGATCCCTCCGGCCGCGTCTGCGCCTTCTCACTCAGCTCCGCGAACAGCTCGTCGAACGTCTTCACCCGTCTAGGCTACCGGCAGGTGCCGGGAAGCCCGCCCGCGCGGTCAGTGGCGGTGCGCCGCCGCGGCGTCGCGCAGGGCCGCGATGGCGGCGTCGATGTCGTCCGCGCCGTAGACGGCCGAGCCCGCGACGAACGTGTCGGCGCCCGCCGCGGCCGCCTGCGCGATCGTGTCGGCCGAGATGCCGCCGTCCACCTGGAGCCACACGTCCGATCCGCGGCGGCGCGCCTCGTCGGCGAGGCTGCGCAGCTTGGGCATCTGATCGGCCAGGAACGACTGCCCCCCGAAGCCCGGCTCGACGGTCATGACGAGGATCTGGTCGAAGGCGTCCAGGTGGTCGAAGAGCTGCTCGACGGGCGTGGCGGGCTTGACGGCGACGCCCGCGCGGGCGCCGATCTCGCGCAGGCGCGCCGCGAGGGCGAGCGGATCGGCCGCGGCCTCGAGGTGGAACGTCACCGACGCCGCGCCGAGCTCGGCGTAGCCCGGCGCCCAGCGGTCGGGGTCGTCGATCATGAGGTGCACGTCGAGCGGCACGGGGCTCGTGGCCTGGATGCGCTGCACCATCTGCGGGCCGAAGGTGAGATTCGGCACGAAGTGGTTGTCCATCACGTCGACGTGCACGAAGTCCGCAGCCGCGATGCGCGCGAGCTCCGACTGCATGTTGGCGAAGTCGGCCGACAGGATGCTCGGGTTGATGCGGGGGGCCTGCGGGAGGGTCACGTCGCCATTATCCCTGCACGGCCCTGCGCGGCAGCGCCATGGCCAGCGCGATGACGAGCGCGCCGGCGACGGGCACGATCGCGAGTCCGTAGCGGATCGCGGTCGCGTCGGCGATGAGCCCGACGATCGGCGGCGAGGCGAGGAACCCGATCCGCAGCAGCCACGACACGATCGTGAGCCCGGTGCCGGGCTTCAGGCCCGGGATCGCGTCGGCCTCGTGCATCGCCGTGGGGATCATCGTCGCGCAGCCGAGACCGGCCAGCGCGAAGCCGACGATCGTCCCCGGGATGCTCGGGAACAGCAGCGCCGCGCCCAGGCCGGCCGCGATCAGCAGGCCGCCGGCCTGCGTGACGAGCCTCTGGCCGAAGCGGTCGATCAGCCGGTCGCCCGCGAACCGGCCCACCGTCTGCGCGACGAGGAGCGCGATGTACCCCCAGGCCGCGACGGTCGTGGCGGCACCCAGCTCTGTGGACAGGTACACCGCCGCCCACGTGCTCCCGGCGTCCTCCGTCAGGGCGCCGGCGATCGCGATGACGACGAGAGCCGTGATGACGAGCACGATGCGCATGCGCGACCAGTGACCGCCGCGCGCCGCCGCGTGCTCTCCCTCGAGGTCGGAGCCGTCGGCGCCGGGCAGCGCGAGCCGCAGCGAGAGCACGCCGCACAGCGCGATGAGCACCGCGACCGTGCCGAGGTGCCAGGCACGCGGGATGCCGAGGGCGAGCACGCCCGCGGCGATGAGACCGCCGGTGACGGCGCCGACCGACCACATGGCGTGCAGCGAGTTGATGATCGACCGCCCGAGCCGGCGCTGCACGCGCAGGCCGTGGGCGTTCTGGCCGACGTCGGTGATCGCGTCGGTCGCCCCGAGCGCGAACAGGCCGGCCGCGAACAGCACGCCGGTGGGCGCCATGCCCGCCAGCGCCGCGGCCAGTGTGGAGAGCACCATGGCGTAGGCCGCCGTGCGCGCCGACCCGAAGCGCTGCACGAACCAGCCCGCGCTCAGCCCCACGATCACCGAGCCGAGGGCGGTGGCCGAGATCGCGAGCCCGTACGCGGCGTTGCTCAGCCCCAGCTCGGCCTTGATCGCCGGGAAGTGGGGCACGAGGTTCGCGAGCGTCGCGCCGTTGAGGAAGAACCAGGCCGAGACGGCCAAGCGCGCGCGCCGGGCCGCGGAGTCGGAAGTCGCCATAGACATCCGAGCCTATGGCGTCGTGCGGAATCCGCCGCCCGCGGCGACCCCGGCTCGGGCATGATGTGCTTCGTGACCCTCTTCGAGGCGCCGCCCGCCGCGCCCCGCCCGCCCCGCGACGGCCGGCGATCGGGCGCGCGCCGCACCGGCGTGCTCGCGATCGTCGTCGCCGTGATCGGCGTCGCGCTGTTCGCCGGCACCCTCATCCAGGCGGCGCTGTCGGGCGAGGACGGGTGGCGACCGCCGGCGCCCGGCCTGGCGGCGCCGGACGGCGGTCTGCCGCGGCACGGGGAGCCGAGCGCGGCCGCCGTGGAGCTGGCCGACCGGATGCCGCTGACCGCGGAGGGGCGCGAGCTGTTCCTGTCCACGGCGCCCGAGATCGTCGACGGTGACGGCATCCGCACCCGCTGCGACAGCGCCCACCGGGCGGCCGCCGAGGGGTCGTTCCAGGTGCTCGGCTGCTACCGATCCGATCACCGCATCGCGGTGTTCCAGGCCGCCGACCCGCGGCTGCACGACACCACGGTGATCACCGCGGCGCACGAGCTGCTCCACGCCGTCTACGCGGGGCTGGACGATGCGGAGCGGGATCTCGTCGACCGTCTCATCACCGAGGAGGCCGCGCGCCTGCCGGCGGACGATCCGATCCATGCGCAGATCGATGCGTCCGTCGGCGATCACACGGGCTCGCTCGCGAACGAGCGGTTCGCCTACCTCGGCACCCAGGTGCATGGCGCCGGAGGCTTCGCCGCCGAGCTCGAGGGCGTCTACGGCCGCTACATCAGCGACCGCGCCGCCCTGGTCGAGACGCACCGTCGCGCCGAATCGGTCATCCCGCAGGCGAACGAGGCGCTGCGCGCGCGGTGGGACGAGGTGTCGGCGCTCGAGCAGGCGAACGCGCAGGAGGAGGCGCAGCTCTCGGCGGATCGCGGCGCGCACGAGGCGGCGCTCGCCTCGTACAACGCCGACGCCGACGAGTTCAACGCGACGACTCCCGAGCTGCGCGCCCAGTACGCGAGCATCGTCACGTATCCCGACGGGCGCACCGAGCGGATGTCGTGGGAGGCCGCGCTCGCGGCGCGCTATGCCGAGCTCGAGGCGTTCCGCGCCGACATCGAGGCGCGCGGCGCGGCCCTCGAGGCCGAGAAGGCTCGGGCCGCCCAGCTGCGCGCCGACGCGGAGGCGGCGCAGGCCGACCTCGAGGCGCTCATCGACGCCGCGACGCCCGACTGACGCGTCCGGCGGTCAACGGCGGCGGAGCAGGGCGAGGAACATCGCGTCGGTGCCGTGACGATGCGGCCACAGCTGGGCGCGGCGGGATCCGTCCCCCGGGACCGGCAGGTCCAGCGGACGGCGGGCGACCGACTGCAGCGCCGCGCGGGCGTCGAGCTCCTCGGCCGCGTCGCCCAGGCGGTCGCGGACCGCCCCGACGACGGCCATGGTCTCGGCCAGGTGCGGCGAGCACGTGACGTACGCGACGACGCCTCCCGGGCGCAGCGCGCCGAACGCCTCGAGGAGCAGCTGCTCCTGAAGCGCCGTGAGCTCCGCCACGTCGGCCGGCTGCTTGCGCCAGCGCGCCTCGGGCCGCCGCCGCAGCGCGCCCAGCCCCGTGCACGGCGCGTCGACGAGGATGCGGTCGAACTCCCCAGCGCGCTCGGCGGCGAGCTCGCGGCCGTCGCGCTCGTGCACGGTCACGTCGAGCGGCACGGCCGCGACGGCGCGGCGCACGAGCCCGGCGCGCGCGGGCACCACCTCGTTCGCCTCGAGCGACGCGCCGCCGGCCAGCGCCTCGGCCGCGAGCAGCGCGGTCTTCCCGCCGGGGCCGGCGCACAGGTCCAGCCACCGCTCCCCCGCGCGCACGGGCGACAGGCGGGTGAGCGCGAGGGCGACGAGCTGCGAGCCCTCGTCCTGCACCCGCAGCCGTCCCTCCGAGGCGCGCACGACGGGTTCGGGATCGCCGGCGTCGAGCCGGAACCCCACGGGCGAGTAGGGAGCGACCGGCTCGCGCGGCTCGGCCAGGCCGGGCAGCGCGGCCATCGACACGCGCGGCGAGGCGTTGTCGGCGGCGAGCAGGTCCTCGAGCTCGCCCTGCCTGCCCTCCGCCGCGAGAGCGCGCCGCAGGGCGCGGACGATCCAGACCGGATGGGACTGCGCCAGCCCGAGCCGCTCGTCGTCGGAGCGCGCCGCGTCGGCGATCCGGTCGAGCCATTCGCCGGGCGTCTCGCGCGCGACGCGGCGCAGCACGGCGTTCGCGAAGCCGGCGGCGCCCCGACCGGACGACTCGGCCGCGAGCTCGACCGACTCGTTGACGGCGGCGTGCGAGGCGACGCGCGTCGACATCAGCTGGTGGATGCCGAGGCGCAGCGCGTCGCGCACGGCGGGATCGATCTGCGCCGGATCGCGGTCCGCGGCGGCGGCGAGGATGGCGTCGTAGGTCCCCTGCCGCCGCAGCGTGCCGTGCGTCAGCTCCGTCGCCAGGCCCGCGTCGGGTCCGCTCAGGCCGGCCCGCTCGAGCTCCCGCGGCAGCAGCAGGTTGGCATAGGCGTCCGAGTCGCTCACGGCCCGCAGCACGGAGAACGCCACGCGGCGCGCCGGCTGCACCTCGTCGCGCCCGCGCGCCTCCCGCCGGCGCTGCGGCGCGCGCCGGGGCGCCCCAGCCCTGCCCCGCTCGCGGCGCGCGCCGCCGGCCGCGTCGTCCCGCTCGCTCACGCGCCCAGCCTCGGCACGGTGCGCAGCCCGCGGAACCAGTCGGCGGCGGCCATCTCGGCGCGCCCGGCGGGCTGCAGCCGCGTCACGAGCAGCGGCGCGCTCGCCGTGCCGACGAGCACGCCGCCCTTCGCGGGGGCGATCTCGCCGGGGCGCAGCGCGGCGGCGTCGCCGAGGTGCGAGGAGGCCGGCGCCGGCGACAGCACGCGAATCTTCAGGCGCTCCTCCCCGATCGTCGTGAAGGCGCCCGGCTCGGGCGTGACGCCGCGGAAGCGGTCGCGCACGCGCTCAGCGGGCTGCGCCCAGTCGAGCCGCCCGTCCTCGAGCGCGAGCTTGGGCGCGAACGTCGGCTCGCCCTGCTGCGCCCGCGGCACGGCGGTGCCGGCGGCGATGGCGTCGACCGTGTCGCGCAGCAGCTCGGCGCCGCTCGCGCTCAGCGTCTCGAGCAGGTCGCCGGCGGTCGCGTCCGGCCCGACCTCGTGCTCCGCCATGCCCAGGATGTCCCCCGCGTCGAGCTCCGGCACGAGCTGGAAGACCGTCGCGCCGGTCACGGCGTCGCCGGCCATGAGGGCGTGCTGCACGGGCGCCGCGCCGCGCCAGCGCGGCAGCAGCGAGAAGTGCAGATTGATCCAGCCGTGCGCGGGGCCGGAGAGCAACGGCTCCCGCACGAGCCCGCCGTAGGCGACGATCACGCCGAGGTCGGGCTCGTGCGCGAGGATGCGCGCGGTGGCCTCGTCGTCCAGCCGGGCGGCCTTGATCACGGGCAGCCCCAGCTCCTCGGCCGTCCGGCCGACCGGCGAGGGCGTCAGCACGCGCTTGCGCCCCAGCGGGGCGTCGGGGCGCGTGACGACGGCGGCGATCTCGTGGCCGGAGGCGTGCAGCGATCGCAGCGACGGCACCGCCGCGGACGGGGTGCCGGCGAAGATCAGCCTCATGCGGTCCTCTCGGGTGGTTCTGTGGTGCGGCGGATCGGGTGCGCGGCTCGTGCGACGAGTCGGTCTCAGAGCTCGGGATCGGCGATGTCGACCCGCACTGCGAGTGTATTGCGCGTGCCTGCGTGGCCGCCGGGGCGGCGCCCCGCGCCGCGGCGGCGTCGGCCCGCGACGGCCTCGGCGACGACGGATGCGCGCAACGAGGCCGTGACACGGGCGCCCCTCGCGTAGTCGAAGCGGATGAGCGCCCGCGCGCCGGGCGGCCCGTCGGCCCCCTCGAGCGGGACGGGCCCGAGCACCGCGTCGGGCGGCAGGTCGGGCACGTCCTCGCGCAGCGACGCGAGCGCACGGTCCACCGCCGCCGCGTCGCCGTCGAGGCGGGCGATGCGCGCGGCCGGCGGCAGGTGCAGCGGCAGACGCTCGGCGAGCTCCTGCCGCGCGTAGGCGGGCTGGGTCCACGACGCGAGCGCCCGCGCCACGGGCCCCGTGACGCCGACGAGGTGCACGGGGGCGCCCGGGGCCGCGAGCGCCGCCGCGTTCGACCACCAGCGCAGGCACGCCTCCCCCACGCGCAGATCCGGCGACTGCAGCATGCGCTCGCCGTCCAGCAGGATGACGGCGCGGTAGCCGCCGCGCGCCACCGGCTCCGCGCCGCGCGTGGCCACGACGAGGGCGGGCCGCTCGTCGACCTCGGTGACCGGGTGGGCGCCGTCCGACACGATCACGCGCGTGCCGGCGAAGGCCCGGCCCAGCTCGTCCGCGGTCCGCTCGCTGCCGGAGGAGGCCAGGCGCACGCGCACCGACGAGCACTTCGGGCACGCCCACGCGTGCGCCGACCGGCCGCACCAGCCGCACACCGGCACGGCCCCGCGGGAGCGGGCGTGCAGCGGACCGCCGCACGCCGCGCACCGGGCCGGCACGCGGCAGTCGGCGCAGACGAGGGAGGGCGCGTAGCCGGGCCGAGACACCTGCACGAGCACCGGACCGTGCGCGAGCGCCTCGCGCGCCGCCCGGAACGCCGCCGACGGCACGCGCGCGCCGCGCTCCCCCTCGTGCACGGGGCTCAGCACGACGTTCGGCACCGGCCGTCGCTGCTGCGGCGCCTCCTTCACCCAGTCGAGCTCGACGAGCCGCTGCACGTCGCTCGTGCGGGTGTGGCCGGCGAACAGCAGCGCGCAGCCGTCCAGCTCCTGCCGCACGAGGGCGGCGTCGCGCGCGTGCACGTAGGGCGCGAGCTGCTCCTCGAACAGCGTGTCGCCGTCGTCCCACAGCGCGACCAGGCCGGGATCGGCCACCGGCGCGTACACCGCCGAGCGGTTTCCCACCACGACGCACGGGGCCTCCTCGAGCGTGCGCAGGTAGCCCGCATAGCGCTCCGGCCCCGACTGCGCGGCGTCGTGGCGCACGATCGCCTCGGCGGGCACGAGGGGCGCGAGCGCGGCCTGCAGGCGGTCGAGGTCGCGGTGATCGGGTACGGCGAGGATCGCCGAGCGCCCGCGCGCGAGGGTGTCGGTCGCGGCCGCCGCGAGCAGCAGCGCCCAGGCGGGCAGCACGGCGTCACCGACCTCCACGAGGCCGGGCGGTGCGTCGACCGCCAGGCGCTCGCCCTGCGCGATCCGCTCGCCCAGCCCGGGGAACTCGCCGAGCGCGGCCGCGGCCCGCTCGCGGGCCCCGGCCGTGACCACCGGCGCGGCGGCGCGCGGCCCGGCCAGCCACGACTTCTCCGCCCGCACCATGCGCTTGGGCACCGCGAGGCGCAGGATGTCGGAGGCCGAGCCCGCGGCGCGATCGGCCACGCGGCGCGCGAGCCGGTAGAGCCGATCGGGCAGCACCGGCGCGGCCGACACGACGGCGTCGAGCTCCGACAGCGCGCGGTCGGCGTCGCTCTCGACGGCGCGCTCGACGACGAAGCCCTCGATCACCCGGCCCGCCGTGCGCAGCGGCGCCTTCACGCGCACGCCGGGCTGGGCCTGCTCCTCCAGCTCGGGCGGGATCGCGTAGTCGAACAGCCGGTCCAGCTGCGGCAGCGGCGAGTCGATGAGCACCCGCGCGACGGATCGCGGACCCCGCGCGGCGCGGCCGCCATCCGCGTCCGGCCGCGCGCCATCGGCGCCCCGGTCGGTGACCGGCTCCTGGTCGGGCGGCGCGGTCACGCCCTCAGAGCCCGGCGGCCCGGCGCAGCTCGTCGACGCGGTCGACGCGCTCCCACGTGAACTCGGGCAGCTCGCGCCCGAAGTGGCCGTAGGCCGCCGTCTGCGCGTAGATGGGCCGCAGCAGGTCGAGGTCGCGGATGATGGCCGCGGGGCGCAGGTCGAACACCTCGCGGATCGCCGAGATGATGGCCTCATCCGACACCGCGCCCGTGCCGAACGACTCCACGTAGAGGCCCACGGGGTTCGCCTTGCCGATGGCGTACGCCACCTGCACCTCGAGGCGCTCGGCGAGCCCCGCCGCGACGGCGTTCTTCGCCACCCAGCGCATGGCGTAGGCCGCCGAGCGGTCGACCTTCGAGGGGTCCTTGCCGCTGAACGCGCCGCCGCCGTGCCGCGCCGCGCCGCCGTAGGTGTCGATGATGATCTTGCGCCCCGTCAGGCCCGCATCGGCCTTCGGGCCGCCGAGCACGAAGCTGCCGGAGGGGTTGATGTGCAGCTGCACACCCGAGGCGTCGAGGCCGGTCTCCTCGAGCACGGGCCGGATCACGACGCGCTCGACGGCGTCGGCGAGGTCGGCCTGCGAGATGTCCGGGTGGTGCTGCGTCGACAGGACCACCGTCTCGACCGTCTTCGGCGTCTGCCCGTCGTAGCCGAGCGTCACCTGCGTCTTGCCGTCCGGGCGCAGGAAGGCGAGCTCCCCCGACTTGCGCACCTTCGTGAGCCGCTCCGACATGCGGTGCGCGGCCCAGATGGCCATCGGCATGTACTCGGGCGTCTCGTTCGTGGCGTAGCCGAACATGATGCCCTGGTCGCCGGCTCCCTGGCGGTCGAGCTCGTCGCCCGACAGGCCACCGCGCTGCTCCTCCGACGACGTCACGCCGTCGCCGATCTCGCGCGACTGCTCGCCCACCGACACCGTGACGCCGCACGAGTCGGCGTCGAAGCCCATCTCGCTCGAGGTGTAGCCGATGCCGCGGATGACGTCGCGGACGATCGACGAGATGTCGGCGTATCCCTCGGTGCGGATCTCGCCGGCGACGTGGACGAGGCCCGTCGTCACGAGCGTCTCGACGGCGACGCGCGCCCGCGGATCCTGCGCCAGCAGCGCGTCGAGCACGCTGTCGGAGATCTGATCGCAGATCTTGTCGGGGTGGCCCTCGGTGACGGACTCCGAGGTGAACAGGCGCAGGGTCATGATGCTCCGAGGGGAATGCGGCGGGATCGCGCCCGGTCGGGGGCGCGGCTCAGAAACAGGAACGGTGGTCGCCGTCCATGATGACAGCGACCACCGACTCCGATGGGATCACTCCACAGGACGAAGGCGCAGCTTGTCCTCGTGGATCTCGCGCAGCGCGATCGTGAGCGGCTTGTCCTGGATCTCCGAGTCGACGAGCGGGCCGACGTTGTCGAACAGGTTCCCCTCGTGCAGATCGGTGTAGTAGTCGTTGATCTGACGGGCGCGCTTGGCGCCGTAGATCACGAGCTGGTACTTCGAGTCGACTCGATCGAGCAGCTCGTCGATGGGCGGGTCGATGATGCCCTTGTTCTCAGCGGCCATGCGCGTCCTCCTGAATTCGCGATCCGAGCGGATCGAAAGCCTGTCCCCCGGCGCCGGGGCGCGCGGGTCCATCCGTCAATTCTACGACCTGGCGCGCGGCGTCGGCGACGACGTCGTTGACGACGAAGAAGTCGAACTCGCGCTGCGCCGCCAGCTCGACCTTCGCGGTGCGCAGGCGGCGCGCCCGCTCCTCCGCGTCCTCGGTGCCGCGGCCCACGAGCCGGTGCACCAGCTCGTCCCAGCTCGGCGGCAGCAGGAACACGAGCGTCGCGCTCGGATCGGTCGCCCTCACCTGGCGCGCGCCCTGCAGATCGATCTCGAGCAGCACGGTGTGGCCGGCCTCCAGCGCCTGCTGCACCGGTCCGCGCGGCGTGCCGTAGCGGTAGGCGTTGTGCACGGTGGCGTACTCGAGCAGCTCGCCGTCGGCGATCATCCGGTCGAACTCCGCGTCGTCGACGAAGTAGTAGTGCTCGCCGTGCACCTCCCCCGGCCGGGGCTTGCGCGTCGTGGCGCTCACGGAGAGGCGCACCTCGGGATAGTGGTCGCGGATGTACGTCGACACCGTGCCCTTGCCCACCGCCGTCGGGCCCGCGAGCACGATGAGCCGACTGCGACCGGGCCGGGGGCGCGGCTCGGGCATGCGGCGGTCGAGCCACGCGGCGAGGTCGGTGCGCTGGCGCGGCCCGAGGCCCCCGAGTCGCTTCACGGGCGAGATGCGCAGCTCGGCCAGGATGCGGTCGCGCTTCCCCTCGCCGATGGCGGGAAGGGCGGTCAGGAACTCCGTGACGCGCAGGGTGCCGGCGGGTGAGGCGGGATCGGCCACGGCGCGGCGCAGCACCTCCTGGGGCGTGACCACGCGCATGGCGATGTCGCGCTTCAGGCTCGCGCGGGCGCGCCGCGCGGCGACCGCCTTGCGCGAGGCGGCGGCGCGGTCGACCTCGGGGGGACGGCGTGCGTCGGTCATGTGTCTGCTCCCCTGTCCGGTAGCGCTGTCCGGTACGCGGCGGCCGCGCCGCGGACCGCGTCGGCGACGCCCGCGGGCCCCGCCGACAGGATCGACCGGCTCTCCGCGGCCAGCACGCACGGGGCCATCGCCCCGAAGCGGGCGGCCAGATCACTCGGCACGGCGCCCTGGTGGCCGAACCCGGGCGCGAGGATCGGCGCGGGCGGGGCGAACGGCTCCAGTCCGACCTCGGCCCAGTCCATCGTCGCGCCGACGACGAGGCCGAGCGAGCCCCACTCGTCGCCGCTCACGGATGCCGCGTTGCGCGCGGCGACCTCCGCGACCACGCGCGCCGCGACCGTGCCGCCGTCCACGGCGGCGGACTGCAGCGCGCGCGCCTCCGGGTTGCTCGTGGCGGCGAGAACGAACACGCCCTTGCCCTCGCGGTAGGCGAGGTCGAACGTGCCCGTCAGCGCGCCGACACCCAGGTACGGGCTCGCCGTCAGCGCGTCGGCCTCGAGCGCGGCGCCCGGCCGCAGCCACGCCTCGGCGTAGGCGTCCATGGTGGAGCCGATGTCGCCCCGCTTGGCGTCGGCGATGACGATCAGCCCCGCCGCGCGCGCGGCCGCGATCACCTGCTCGAGGGCGGCGAGGCCGGCCGACCCGTGCCGCTCGAAGAACGACACCTGCGGCTTGACGACGCCGGTGCGGCCGGCGGCGGCCTCGACCACACGCAAGCCGAAGTCGCGCACGCCCTCGGCCGAGTCGTCCAGCCCCCACTCGCCCAGCAGGCCCGCGTGCGGGTCGATCCCCACGCACAGGCGTCCGCGCGACGCGATCGTCTCGCGCACGCGGGCGCCGAAGGACTGCACCATCAGGCGCCCACCCGGGCCGCGCGGTCGGCGGCGTACTCCTGCAGGCTCTTCACCTCGTAGCCCGCGCGCGTGGCGTCCATCGCGCTCACCGCGGCGCCGAGGGTGACGATCGTCGTGAACAGCGCCTTGTCGGCCGCCACGGCGGCGGCGCGGATCTCGTAGCCGTCGGCGCGTGCCGACATGCCGCTCGGCGTGTTCACCACGATGTCGATGGCGCCCTCGTTGATGAGGTCGACGACGTTCTTCTGACCCGAGTCCTGCGTCTCGCTGTACTTCGCGACCACCTCGGCGGGGATGCCGTTGCGCACGAGGATCTCGGCCGTGCCCTCGGTCGCGTACAGGCGGAAGCCCAGCTGGTGCAGGCGGTGCGCCGGCAGGATGACGTCGCGCTTGTCGTCGTCGGCCACCGAGATGAACACGGATCCCTCGGACGGCACGCCGCCGTAGGCCGCCGACTGGCTCTTGGCGAACGCGATCGGGAAGTTCCGGTCGATGCCCATCGCCTCGCCCGTGGAGCGCATCTCGGGGCCGAGCACGGAGTCGACGACCTTGCCGTCCTTCGTCCGGAAGCGCTTGAACGGCAGCACGGCCTCCTTGACGGAGACCGGCGAATCGGCGGGCACGACCGATCCGTCCCGTGCCGGCAGCAGGCCCTCGGCCTTCAGCTGCGCGATCGTCGCGCCGGCCATGATGCGGCTGGCCGCCTGCGCCATCGGCAGGCCGAGCGCCTTCGACACGAACGGCACCGTGCGGCTGGCGCGCGGGTTGGCCTCGATGACGTAGAGCACGCCGGCGCTGATCGCGAACTGCACGTTGAGCAGCCCGCGCACGCCCACGCCCTCGGCGATGGCGCGGGTCGCCTCGCGCACGCGGTCGATCTCGCCCTTGCCGAGCGACATCGGCGGCAGCGCGCAGCTCGAGTCGCCGGAGTGGATGCCGGCCTCCTCGAGGTGCTCCATCACGCCGCCAACGTAGAGGTCGTCGCCGTCGAACAGCGCGTCGACGTCGATCTCCACCGCGTCGTCGAGGAAGCGGTCCACGAGCAGCGGCGCGTCCGGTCCGATGATCGCGTGCTCCGCGATCCGCGCGAAGTAGTCGCGCAGGTTCGCCGTGTCGTAGACGATCTCCATGCCGCGGCCGCCGAGCACGAACGACGGGCGCACGAGCACGGGGTAGCCGATCTCCTCGGCGATGCGCACGGCCTCGGCCTCGTCGGTGGCCGTGCCGTTGCGGGGCGCCATGAGGCCGCCGCGCTCCAGGATCTCGCCGAACAGCTTGCGGTCCTCGGCCAGGTCGATGGCCGCGGGGCTCGTGCCGAGGATGCGGTAGCCGGCCTCCTCGATGCCCTTGGCCAGGCCGAGCGGGGTCTGGCCGCCGAGCTGGCAGATGACGCCGTAGATCTCGCCCGAGGCCGCCTCGGCGTGCAGCACCTCGAGCACGTCCTCGAGCGTGAGCGGCTCGAAGTAGAGGCGGTCGGACGTGTCGTAGTCGGTCGAGACCGTCTCGGGGTTGCAGTTGATCATCACGGTCTCGAAGCCCGCGGCGCCGAGCGCGAACGACGCCTGCACGCACGAGTAGTCGAACTCGACACCCTGGCCGATGCGGTTGGGGCCCGAGCCGATGATGACGACCTTGCGCCGATCGGACGGCGTGACCTCGGTCTCGAGGTCGTACGACGAGTAGTGGTACGGCGTGAGGGCAGGGAACTCGCCGGCGCACGTGTCGACCGTCTTGAACACCGGGCGCAGCCCGAGGCCGTGGCGGACGCCGCGCACCTCGGCCTCGCCGACGCCGCGCAGCTGCGCGATCTGGGCGTCCGAGAAGCCGTGCTCCTTCGCCAGGCGCAGCACGCGCTCGTCGAGCTCGGGCGCCTCGGCGACGAGGCTCGCGACCTCGTTGATCAGCACGATCTGGTCGAGGAACCAGGGGTCGATCTTCGTGGACTCGAACACCTGCTCCACCGTCGCGCCGAGGCGCAGCGCCTGCTGCACGTCGACGATGCGGCCGTCGGTGGGCGTGCGGATCGACTCGAGCAGCTCGTCGACCGAGCGCGTCTGCTCGCCCCAGTGGAACGACGAGCCGCGCTTCTCGACCGAGCGCAGGGCCTTCTGCAGGGCCGTGGCGTAGTTGCGGCCGATCGCCATGGCCTCGCCGACCGACTTCATGGCCGTCGTGAGCGTGGGGTCGGCGGCCGGGAACTTCTCGAACGCGAAGCGCGGCACCTTGACGACGACGTAGTCGAGGGTCGGCTCGAACGACGCCGGCGTGACCTTCGTGATGTCGTTGGGCACCTCGTCGAGGCGGTAGCCGAGCGCGAGCTTGGCCGCCAGCTTGGCGATGGGGAAGCCCGTCGCCTTCGACGCGAGCGCCGACGAGCGCGAGACGCGCGGGTTCATCTCGATGACGATGATCCGCCCGTTCTCGGGGTTCACGGCGAACTGGATGTTGCAGCCGCCGGTGTCCACGCCCACGGCGCGGATGATGTCGATGCCGATGTCGCGCAGCTTCTGGTACTCGCGGTCGGTCAGCGTCAGCGCCGGGGCGACCGTGATCGAGTCGCCCGTGTGCACGCCGACCGGGTCGACGTTCTCGATCGAGCAGACGACGACCGTGTTGTCGGCCGTGTCGCGCATGAGCTCGAGCTCGTACTCCTTCCAGCCGAGGATCGACTCCTCCAGGAGCACCTCGGTCGTGGTCGACTCGCGCAGGCCCTGTCCGGCCATGCGGCGCAGCTCCTCCTCGTCGTGCGCGAAGCCCGAGCCGAGCCCGCCCATCGTGAACGAGGGGCGCACGACGAGCGGGTAGCCCAGCTCGTCGGCCGCCGCGAGCACCTCGTCCATCGTGTGCGCGATGGCGCTGCGGGCCACGTCGGCGCCCGCGTCGAGCACGAGCTGCTTGAAGACCTGGCGGTCCTCGCCCTTGCGGATGGCCTCGACCTTCGCGCCGATCAGCTCGACGTCGTACTTCTCGAGGATGCCGCGCTCGTGCAGCGCCATGGCGGCGTTGAGCGCCGTCTGGCCGCCGAGGGTCGGCAGGATCGCGTCGGGGCGCTCCTTGGCGATGATCGTCTCGATGACCTCCGGGGTGATCGGCTCGACGTAGGTCGCGTCCGCGAAGTCCGGGTCGGTCATGATCGTGGCCGGGTTGGAGTTCACGAGGATGACGCGCACGCCCTCCTCGCGCAGCACGCGGCACGCCTGGGTGCCCGAGTAGTCGAACTCGCAGGCCTGGCCGATGACGATCGGGCCCGATCCGATGACGAGGACGGAGTGGATGTCGTCGCGCTTAGGCATTGGCGTCCTTCTTGCCGAGGTGGTCGATCACCATGGCCTGGAAACGGTCGAAGAGGTAGTTGGCGTCGTGCGGGCCGCCGGCCGCCTCGGGGTGGTACTGCACCGAGAAGGCCGGGATGTCGAGGGCGCGCAGGCCCTCCACGACGTCGTCGTTGAGGTCGACGTGGCTCACCTCGACGCGGCCGAAGCCGGCCGGGCTGTCGAAGGGCCCGTCGAGGGGCGCGTCCACCGCGAAGCCGTGGTTGTGCGCGGTGATCTCGACCTTGCCCGTGGTGCGGTCGAGCACGGGCTGGTTGATGCCGCGGTGCCCGTACGGCAGCTTGTAGGTGCCCAGGCCCAGGGCGCGCCCGAGCAGCTGGTTGCCGAAGCAGATGCCGAAGAACGGCAGCCCGTCGCGCAGCGCGTCCTGCAGCAGCGCGACGTGCGCATCGGAGGCGGCGGGATCGCCCGGCCCGTTCGAGTAGAAGACGGCGACGGGATCGATCGCCTTGAGCTCGGCGAACGTCACGGACTGCGGCAGCACGTGCACCTCGAACCCGCGGCGCGCGAGGTTCTCGACCGTGGCCTGCTTGATGCCGAGGTCGATGACGGCGAGGTTGCCGATCTTCTCCCCCACCGCGGGTGTCACCGTCGCGGCGTCCACCGACACCTCGGCCGACAGGTTCTGGCCGCTCATCTGCGGCGCCTCCGAGACGATCCGCAGCTGCTCCTGCGGGTCGAGCGCCGCGGCCTCGCCCGAGAAGATCGCGCCGCGCATGGATCCGTCGGAGCGGATGTGGCGGGTCACGGCTCGGGTGTCGATGCCGGCGATGCCGACGATCCCGTCGCGCGTGAGGGCGTCGTCGAGCGACTCCTCGGCGCGCCAGCTCGACACGACGCGGGACGGGTCGCGCACGATGTAGCCGGCGACCCAGACGCGACGCGACTCGGGGTCCTCGGTGTTCACGCCGGTGTTGCCGATGTGCGGGGCGGTCTGGAGGACGATCTGGCCGGCGTAGGACGGGTCGGTCAGGGTCTCCTGGTACCCCGTCATGCCGGTGGTGAAGACGACCTCGCCCACGGTGGTGCCGCGCGCGCCGTACGCGGTGCCGGGGAAGCGGGACCCGTCCTCGAGGACGAGCACGGCCGGCTCGCGGTCGAGCAGCGAGCGGATGGCGGTGTTGGCGGTCACAGGGATGCTCCTGTCGTGGTGGTGCGCAGGTCCTCGATCGCCGCGACGAGCGCGTCGGGGTCGGAGGACTGCAGGCGGAGATAGCTGTCGACGACCGTGCCGTCGTCGGTGGTCCACGCGATCAGCACGAGGCCGTCGCGCTCCACGACGCGGTCGATCGTCCAGGTGGCGCGGCCGGCGCCGACGAGGCGGGAGGCCGCGAGGAAGACCGTCGGGGCGCCGGGCATGTCGAGCGCGAGCCCCTCGGTGGTGACGGTGGCGGTGACCTTCGCACGGAAGCCGAGGTGCGGCAGCGCCAGGCGCTGCAGCGGCTCGTCGTGCGCCGTGGTGGCCACGTACAGGCCGCCGAAGGCGGCGACCTCGGTGCCGGAAGCCGGGCCGAACGGCACGCCCAGGGCGGCCGCGGCGCGGGATCGTCGTCGCCAGCTGCGCCACATGCCGAACAGCGCGAGGGCGATGAGGGCTGCGAGGAGCGCGAGCCCCGGCACGTACGCCATGACGTCGTCCATCAGCGGGCCACCTCCACGAGCTCTCCGTCGGCGAGCGTCGGCGCGCCGCGGTGGATCGTCCACACGACGCGGCCGGGCAACTCGCGGCCGAGGTAGGGCGAGTTCACGCTGCGGCCGCGCAGGTCGGCCTCGGTGAACGCGCCGCCGGCGGACGGGTCGTACAGCGTCAGCTCGGCGGGCGCCCCGGCGACCAGGTCGGTGCCGTGGCCCTCGAGGCCGCCGATGCGCGCGGGCGCCTTCGACAGCACGCGCGCGACGCCGTCCCAGTCGAGCAGCCCGGTGCGCACCATCGTCTCGTCGACCACGCGCAGCGCGCTCTCCAGCCCCACCATGCCATGGGCCGCCGCCTGCCACTCGCAGGCCTTCGCCTCGTGCGGGTGCGGCGCGTGGTCGGTGGCGACGATGTCGATCGTGCCGTCGGCGAGGCCCTCGCGGACCGCCTGCACGTCCTCCTCGCGGCGCAGCGGCGGGTTGACCTTGTACCGGGCGTCGTAGCCGCGCACGAGCTCGTCGGTGAGCAGCAGGTGGTGGGGCGTGACCTCGGCGGTGACGGCGATGCCACGCCTCTTGGCCCAGCGGATGATGTCGACGGAGCCCGCGGTCGACAGGTGGCACACGTGCAGCCGCGAGCCGACGTGCTCGGCCAGCAGCACGTCGCGGGCGATGATCGACTCCTCGGCGACGGCGGGCCAGCCGGCGAGCCCGAGCTCGGCCGACACGACGCCCTCGTTCATCTGGGCGCCCTCCGTGAGGCGCGGGTCCTGCGCGTGCTGCGCGACGACGCCGCCGAACGCCTTCACGTACTCGAGCGCGCGGCGCATGATGAGCGGGTCCCACACGCAGAAGCCGTCGTCGCTGAACACGCGCACGCGGGCGCGGGACGAGGCCATCGCGCCGAGCTCGGCGAGCCGCTCGCCCTTCTGCCCGACCGTGACGGCGCCGATGGGCTGCACGGTCGCGTAGCCGGCGGCCTCGCCGAGGGCGAGCACCTGCTCGACGACGCCCGCCGTGTCGGCCACGGGGCTCGTGTTGGGCATGGCGAAGACGGCGGTGAAGCCGCCCGCGGCGGCGGCGCGCGTGCCCGTGAGCACGGTCTCGCTCGCCTCGGCGCCCGGCTCGCGCAGGTGCGTGTGCAGGTCGACGAGGCCGGGCAGCGCCACGAGCCCCTCCGCATCGATGACCGTCGCCCCGGCGCGCGACAGACCCGTGCCGACCTCCGCGATCCGGCCGTCCTCGATGATCAGGTCGGCGCGTGCGCCGCCCTCGATCGCCGCTCCGGTGATGAGGAGCACCTCGCTCATCGCTCCTCCTCCGTCGTCCGCTCGCCCGTCAGCAGCAGGTAGAGCACCGCCATGCGCACCGAGACGCCGTTCGCCACCTGCTCGAGCACGGTCGAGCGCGGCGAGTCGGCAGCGGCTGCGCTGATCTCCATGCCCCGGTTCATGGGACCCGGGTGCATCACAATCGTATCCGCCGGCAGCTGTGCCAGGCGCACGGGGTCGAGCCCCCACCTGCGCGAATACTCCCGTTCAGACGGGAAATAGGCCGCGTTCATGCGCTCCAGCTGGATCCGGAGCAGCATGACCGAGTCCGGCCCCTCGGCGATCGCCTCGTCGAGGTCGTACCGCACGGTCGCCGGCCAGGCCGACAGGTCCTGCGGCAGCAGCGTGGGCGGCGCGACGAGCGTGACGTGCGCGCCGAGCGTCGTGAGCAGCCAGACGTTGGATCGCGCGACGCGCGAGTGCAGGATGTCGCCGACGATCGCAACGCGCACGCCCTCGAGGTCGCGACCGCGGCTGGCGGCGCCGTGGACGCGGCGGCGCAGCGTGAACGCGTCGAGCAGGGCCTGCGTGGGGTGCTCGTGCGTGCCGTCGCCGGCGTTGACGACGCCCGCGGTGATCCAGCCGCTCGTCGCGAGGGTGTGCGGCGCGCCGGACGCCCCGTGGCGGATCACGACGGCGTCGGCGCCCATCGCCTGCAGCGTCTGCGCCGTGTCCTGCAGGCTCTCGCCCTTCGAGACGCTCGAGCCCTTCGCGGCGAAGTTGATGACGTCGGCCGAGAGCCGCTTCGCGGCCGCCTCGAACGAGATGCGCGTGCGCGTGGAGTCCTCGAAGAAGAGGTTCACGACGGTGCGGCCGCGCAGGGTCGGCAGCTTCTTGACCTCGCGCCCCTGGGTGGCGGCCATGTCCTCGGCCACGTCGAGGATCCGGATCGCCTCGTCGCGCGCGAGTGTCTGGGTGTCGAGCAGGTGCCTCATCGTGCCTCCTCGATCGTGACCTCGTCGGCGCCGTCGATCTCCGCCAGGCGCACGTTCACCCGCTCGGCGCGTGCCGATGGCAGGTTCTTGCCGACGAAGTCGGGCCGGATCGGCAGCTCGCGGTGACCCCGGTCCACGAGGATCGCGAGGCGCACGGCGGCGGGCCGGCCGATGTCCTTGAGCGCGTCGAGCGCCGCGCCGATGCTGCGGCCCGAGAAGAGCACGTCGTCGACGAGCACGACGACGCGGCCGTCGATCCCGCCGTCGGGGATCTCGGTGGGGCGCGGGGCGCGCGTCGGCTGGTGCGCCAGGTCGTCGCGGTACATCGTCACGTCGAGGGCGCCGGTCGGGACGGGCGCACCTCCGAAGCGCTCGATGAGCGCGGCGAGCCGTCGGGCCAGGAACACGCCGCGGGTGGGGATGCCCAGCAGGACGAGATCGTCGGGGCCGCGATTCGCCTCGAGGATCTCATGGGCGATCCGGGTGAGAGCCCGGCTGATATCGGCTTCTGCAAGCACGGCACGCGTACTCATCCGCCGCTCCCTTCTCCGCCTCACGGGACGGTGTTAAAGGTGCACGTTCTGTCGAGTCTAGCGGGGTCCGCCTGGTCGCTTGCGGCCCCGCAGCGTGCGAGACGAAATCAAGAACGCGCGATGCGCGCGAGCACGCCGTGCACGAAGGCGGGCGAGTCGTCCGTCGACAGCTCCTTCGCGAGCTCCACGGCCTCGTCGATCGCGACGGCCGTCGGGACCTCGTCGTTGTAGAGGATCTCCCACGCCGCGATCCGCAGCAGGGCGCGGTCGACCGCCGGCATGCGTTCGAGCTTCCAGTCGCGGCTGTGCGTGGCGATCTGCTCGTCGATCTCGTCGCGGTGGTCGATCACCCCGTCCACGATCTCGCGGGCGTACAGCCACGACGCCTGCCGAGCCGGCTCGCTCGCGGCGCGCTTGGCCTCGGCGGCCAGGGCGACGGGGATCGCGTCGCCGCGCACGTCCGCGGCGAAGAGGATGTCGAGGGCGCGCTTGCGCGCCTTGGTGCGTGCCGACAACTCAGTCGTTCACGCGGCCGAGGTAGTCGCCCGTGCGGGTGTCGACCTTGACCTTGGTGCCGGCGTCCACGAAGAGCGGGACCTGGATCTCGGCGCCGGTCTCGACCGTCGCGGGCTTCGTGCCGGCGTTCGAGCGGTCGCCCTGCAGGCCGGGCTCGGTGTACGTGATCTCGAGCACGACCGACGGCGGCATGTCGATGTACAGCGGCGTGCCGTCGTGCATCGCGATGGTGACGTTCATGTTCTCGAGGAGGAACCGCGAGGCGTCGCCGACGACGGTGGCGGGGACGTTGATCTGGTCGTAGTCCTTCACGTCCATGAAGACGAACGACTCGCCGTCGGTGTACAGGTACTGGTAGTCGCTGCGGTCGACGTTCTGGATGTCGACCTTGGCGCCCGCGTTGAAGGTCTTGTCGACGACCTTGCCGCTGACGACGTTCTTCAGCTTGGTGCGCACGAAGGCGCCGCCCTTGCCGGGCTTGACGTGCTGGAACTCGATGACGCTCCAGAGCTGCCCGTCGATGGACAGCACGACGCCGTTCTTGATGTCTGCGGTGGATGCCATGGAATGAGTTCCGTTTCGTGTGATGTGAAGCTGCGGGGGCGCGGCGGCCCGACGGACGATTCTATCGGGTCGCCGGCGCCGCTTGCTGAGGGCGGCCCGACGGACGCCTACAGGCGGACGGTGGTCGCCTTCCGGATGCCCGGCTGCTGCTCCTCGCCGATCTCCTGGTACGCCGCGAACAGCAGGGACTCGTCGGGCGCCTGCAGCACGGTCGGCTTCGCGATGTCGTCCAGCACGATGAAGCGCAGCATGTCGCCGCGGGTCTTCTTGTCGCGCTTCATGGTGGCCAGCAGCTGCGCCCAGGCGCCCATCCGGTAGGTCGTGGGCAGCCCGAGCGACGTGAGGATCGCGCGGTGCCGGTCGACCGCCTCGTCCGAGAGCCGCCCGGCCAGGCGCGACACCTCGGCGGCGAACATCATGCCGATCGAGATCGCGGCGCCGTGCCGCCACTGGTAGCGCTCGGCGTGCTCGATCGCGTGCCCGAGCGTGTGGCCGTAGTTCAGGATCTCGCGCAGGCCGGCCTCGCGGAAGTCCTCGCCCACGACGTCGGCCTTCATGCGGATGGCCAGCTCGATGCACCGCCGGAACTCGGCGCTCGCCACGTCGACGGCGCGCTCGGGATCGGCCTCGACGATCTCGAGGATCTCGGGGTAGCGGATGAAGCCGGCCTTGACGACCTCGGCGAAGCCGGCGACGACCTCGTTGCGGGGCAGGGTGGCGAGCAGCTCGAGGTCGCAGAGCACGGCGTGCGGGGCCCAGAACGCGCCGACGAGGTTCTTGCCCTCGGTCGTGTTGACGCCCGTCTTCCCGCCCACGGCCGCGTCGACCATGCCCAGCACCGTCGTCGGCACCTGCACGACCGCGACGCCGCGCAGCCAGGTCGCGGCGACGAAGCCCGCGACGTCGGTGACCGCGCCGCCGCCGAGGCCGATCACGGCGTCGGAGCGCGTGAAGTCGGCCTGCCCCATGATCTGCCAGCAGAACGCCGCGACCTCGATCCGCTTGCCACTCTCGGCGTCGGGGATCTCGGCCAGCAGCACCTCCCGCTCGCCCAGCAGGCTCTCGCGCAGCGCCTCGGCCTCGCGCTGCAGCGTGGGCGCGTGGATCACGAGCACCTTGCGCGCGGCGGGCGGCAGCGCCGCGCCGAGCCGGTCGCGCACCCCGTGCCCGATCGTGATCTCGTACCCCGGCGTGCCACTCACGGCGATCGTGGTGATGTCGGTCATCTCACTCCTCCCGGGCGCCGGGGACGATCCCCTCGGCGCGCGCCCATGCGACGATCTCGTCGACCACCGCCTGCATCGGCCGCCCGGAGGTGTCCAGGCGCACCGTCGCGACGGCGTCGTACACCGGCCGGCGCTCGTCGCGGATGCGGATCCACTCCGCGACCGGATCGCGGTCCTCCCCGTTCAGCAGCGGGCGCTTCTGCCCGCGGATCCGCCCCGCCACGGCGTCATCGGCCACGTCGAGCAGCACGACGGGAAGCCCCGTCAGCGCCTCGCGCGTGCCGGGGTGCAGCGGCGCTCCCCCGCCCAGCGCGACGATCCCGCCGGCGCCCAGCGCGCGCAGCACCGTGTCGTGCTCGATCGCGCGGAACGCGCTCTCGCCGCGGCGCTCGAAGATCTGCGTGATCGGCCCGTGCTCCTGCACGATCACCGAGTCGGTGTCGGTGAAGCCGAGGCCGAGGGCCTTCGCCACGCGCCGGCCCACGCTCGACTTGCCGGCTCCCATCGGACCGACGAGCACGACGACGGGCACGGCCCGCGGCTCAGGAGAGCCCATCGCCCGCGGTGCCCTCGTATCCGAGCGCGTCGTCGTCGCTCGTGCGCAGGTTGGCGGGGATGGCGGCGAGGTACGCGTCGAGGTTGCGGCGCGTCTCGGCCACGGAGTCTCCCCCGAACTTCTCGAGCACCGCCTCGGCCAGCACGAGGGCGACCATGGCCTCGGCGACGACGCCGGCGGCGGGCACGGCGCACACATCGGAGCGCTGGTGATGCGCGGAGGCCTCCTCGCCGGAGGCGACGTCGACCGTGCGCAGCGCGCGCGGCACGGTCGCGATCGGCTTCATCCCGGCCCGCACGCGCAGCGGCGTGCCCGTCGACATGCCGCCCTCGGTGCCGCCGGCTCGTCCCGAGGCGCGCCCGATGGCGTCGCCGCCGGCGATGAGCTCGTCGTGCGCCTGCGAGCCGCGGCGCGTTGTCGTGAGGAATCCGTCGCCCACCTCCACGCCCTTGATCGCCTGGATGCTCATGAGCGCCTGCGCGAGGCGGCCGTCGAGGCGGCGGTCCCAGTGCACGTGCGATCCGAGCCCGGGCGGCAGGCCGTACGCGAGCACCTCGACGATCCCGCCGAGGGTGTCGCCGGCCTTGCGCGCGTCGTCGACCTCGGCGACCATCGCCGCGCTCGTGGCGGCGTCGAAGCAGCGCAGCGGATCGGCATCGAGACGGTCGACGTCGTCCGGCACGGGCAGCGGCGATCCCTCGGGCACGCGCACCGGCCCGATCGAGAGGGTGTGGCTCACGAGCCGGATGCCGAGCTCCCCCAGGAACGCGCGGGCAACCGCGCCGAGGGCGACGCGGGCGGCCGTCTCGCGGGCGCTGGCGCGCTCCAGCACGGGGCGCGCCTCGTCGAAGCCGTACTTCTGCATGCCCACGAGATCCGCGTGCCCCGGGCGGGGCCGCGTGAGCGCGGCGCCGCGGCCGCGCGACTTCTCCGTGAGCTCCACCGGCGCGGGGCTCATCACCTCGGTCCACTTGGGCCACTCGGTGTTGCCGATGCGCAGCGCGATCGGGCTGCCGAGCGTGAGGCCGTGCCGCACGCCGCCCGAGATCGTCAGCTCGTCCTGCTCGAACTTCATGCGCGAGCCGCGGCCGTAGCCCAGCTTGCGGCGCTGCAGATCGGCCTGGATCTGCTCGGCCAGGATCGGGACGCCGGCGGGCATTCCCTCCATGACGGCGATGAGTTCGGGGCCGTGCGATTCGCCGGCCGTGAGCACGCGGAGCATGCTCCCTAGTCTCCCATGGCGGCGCGCATCGCCTCGACGACCGCGTCCTCGCGCGGCAGGGGCTCGTCCACGTCGCCCGAGGTGAACACGCGCACCTGTAGCACGGCCTGGTGCAGGAGCATGCCGAGGCCGGAGACGGCGCGCGCCTCCCAGCGCGTCGCGAGCGGCGACGGCCACGGGCTGTACGCCACGTCGAACAGCGCACCGCCCGAGCCGGCGATCCGGTCGAGCTGCGCGGCCGGGAGGGAGGCGCCGCCGGGCAGCGTCGAGATCGTGAGCTCGGCCGAGCCCGAGACCTCGCCGAACGACGTCGCCGCGACCGAGAGGCCGAGCCGCTCCCCCAGCGCGACGAGCGCCGCGGCGCGCTCGGGCCGGCGGGCGACGATCGTCGCCCGCTCCGCGCCCCGCTCCGCGACGGCGACGAGGGCCGACGCGCCCGTGGCCCCGGCGCCGAGGATCCGCACGGCGCGCGCCGCGCCGAGGCCGGCCTCGTCGAGGGCGCGGACGATGCCGCCGACGTCGGTGTTCCAGCCGCGCGGCCCGCCGTCGCCGAGCAGCAGCGTGTTCACGGCGCCCGTGAGCTCGGCGCGCCGGTCGCGACGGACGGTGGCCGCGAAGGCGCACTCCTTGCCGGGCATCGTCACGGCGAGCCCGCGGAACGACGCGTCGAGCGACGCGAGCTGCGCGTCGAACGAGGCCGCATCGACCCGTCGCCGCTCGAAGCTCCAGTCCAGACCCAGCGCGCGGTACGCCGCGAGGTGCAGCTGCGGCGAGCGGCTGTGCGCGATCGGGTCGCCCCAGACCTCGAGGCGCGTGCCGGTCAGCATCCGTAGTCGGGGTTCTCGGCGCACCACTGCCGCAGCTGCGCGACGCCCTCCTCGTGCTCGGCCAGCGTCTCGCTGAACTTCGACTCGCCGGGATCGAGGTTGACGGCGGTGAAGTAGAGCCAGGGCCCGTCCGCCGGGTGCATCGCCGCGTCGATCGCGAGGTCGCCGGGGTTCGCGATCGGCCCGACCGGCAGCCCGGGGTGCACGTAGGTGTTCCACGGGTTGTCGTCGGTCAGGGCCTCCTCCGAGCTCCACACCTCGCCGGCGTGGATCTCGCCGACGCCGTACTGCGCCGTGGAGTCCATCTCGAGCTTGCCGCCCGTCTCCTGGTTGCTCGGATCCAGGCGGTTCTGGATGACGCGCGAGACGCGGTAGTAGTCCTCCTCGAAGCGCCCCTCGCGCTCGATGATCGACGCGATCGTGAGGATGCGCTGTCGATCCTGCTCCGGGACGCCGGCCGCGTCGAGCGACTGGACGGTGCGGTCGACGAGCGTGCGGATCACGTCCTGCGCCGTGACGTCGGGGCCGAACGTGTAGGTCGCCGGGAAGAGCCAGCCCTCGAGGCTGTCGGCCTCGACGCCGTACGCACGGGGATCCGCGACGGCGGCCTGGAGCTCCTCGATCGGCATCTCGAGCCCGTCGGCGAGGATCGGCAGGGTCGCCTCGACCGTGAGGCCCTCGCGCAGCTGGGCGGTGTCCTCGAGCTTGTTCTCGGGGTCCTCGAGCGCCTCGAGCACCGCCTCGGACGTCATCCTCTCCTGCAGCCGGTAGGTGCCGGGGTAGAACGTGGGCGACTTGCTCTCGCGGATCAGGTAGTCGTAGAAGGAGCCCGCCTTCAGCGTGACGCCCGCCTCGTGCAGCTTCGGGGAGATGGACGAGCCGGTGTCGCCCTCCTCGATCGTGAACAGCACCTCGCCCGTCGCCTCGCCCGGCTCGTAGTCGTCGGGGCCGTCGAAGCCCAGCTGCTCGGCGATCCGGTCGCCGTACTGGTTCCACGCCCACCAGCCGCCCGCGGCGATGCCGCCGAGGATGACCGCGACGATGAGGAACGCGATGAGGCAGCCGAGCCCGCGGCGGCGGCGGCTGGGCGGCTCCGGGTCGCCGAAGAGGTCGTCGAGCGAGCCCGCCGCGCCCGTCAGCTCGTCGGCGTCACCGCTCGCCGCCTCGGCGAGCGTGCTGCGCGTCGCCGCGCGGCCGGCGCCCTCGCCCGCGCCGGCACCCTCGCCCGCGGCGGCGTCCGAGGTGGCGTCCGCGCCCACGGCGGCGTCCTCGTCGGGCCGCGCCGCTGCGCCGCCGGCGTGCGCGGCCGCGTGCTCGTCGGGACTCGACGATGCGGCATGCCCCGTGCCGTCCTCGGCCGTCTCGGCGTCGGCCGGCACGCCCACGGCCCCCGTCTCGGCACGGCGGGCCTCACGGAGCGCGCGACGCGAAAGGGGGCGCGGCGCGTCCGATTCGGGGGTCTCGGGCATGCGGATCTACTCCTGGATCGACGGGACCGGCTCACCGGCGGGTAACCCGGTGCGCTTCTCGCTGTCGACGGCATGCTGCAGCAGCACCACGGCGGCGACCTGATCCACCATGCTACGAGAACCCTTCTGGCTTCGCCCGGACTGGCGCAGCGCCGCGTGGGCCGTCACCGTGCTGAGGCGCTCGTCCACGAGGCGCACGGGGCGCTCGTCGCGCGCGGCGAGCTCCGCCGCGAAGGCGCGGGCGTCGGCGGTCGACGGCGTGTCCTCGCCCCGCAGGTTCAGCGGCAGGCCCACCACGTACTCGAGGGGATCGTGCTCGCGCGCGATCTCGAGGATCCGCGCGATCGAGGCCTCCGAGCGGGGCACCGTCTCGACGGGGACGGCGAGCATGCCGTCGGCGTCGCAGCGCGCCACGCCGACGCGGGCGCGGCCCACGTCGATGCCGAGCCGCACCCCGCGACGGAACTCCGCCACGCCTACAGCGCCTCCACCGCGGCGCGCACGGCGTCGAGGGCTGCCGGGATCGCCGCGGCGTCCTGCCCGCCACCCTGGGCGAGCTCGTCCTTGCCGCCGCCGCCCCCGCCGAGCGTCGTCGACGCGGTGCGCACGAGCGCCCCGGCCTTCGCGCCCGCGCCGCGGGCGGCGTCGTTCGTCGCGACGACGACCACGGGGCGGCCGTTCGCCGTGCCGGCCAGCGCCACGACGGCCGGCTCCGAGCCCAGGCGCTCGCGCACCTGCGTGACGAGCGAGCGCACGTCGTCCGCCGATCCGACCGCACCGAGGTCCTGCGCCACGAGCGTCACGCGCCCGGCGCGCTTCGCCCCGGCGACGAGCTCGGGCACTCGCTGCTGCAGCGCCTGCGCCTCGTACTGGGCGATCCGCTTCTCGGCCGCCTTGAGGCTCGCCGACAGCTCCGCCACGCGCGTGGCGAGCTGGTCCTTCGGGGTCTTCAGCGCGTTCGTCAGCTCGGCCACGAGCGCCCGCTCGCGCGTGAGCTCGCGGAACGCGTCGAGCCCGACGAGCGCCTCCACGCGGCGGTTGGACGCACCGACCGACGACTCGCCGATGAGCGAGATGAGGCCGATCTCGGCGCTCGAGCCCACGTGCGTGCCGCCGCAGAGCTCGCGCGACCAGGGGCCGCCGATGTCGACCATGCGCACCGTCTCGCCGTACTTCTCGCCGAACAGCGCCATGGCGCCCGCGGCCTTCGCCTCGTCCAGCGACATGACGCGCGTGGTGACCTCGAGGTTGTCGCGCACGGCGTTGTTGGCGATCTCCTCGACCTCGCTCTTCGTGGCGTCCGAGAGCGCCTGACCCCACGAGAAGTCGAAGCGCAGGTAGCCGGCGCGGTTGAGCGATCCGGCCTGCGTCGCGCCCTTGCCGAGCGTGTCGCGCAGCGCGGCGTGCACGAGGTGCGTGGCCGAGTGCGCCTGCTGTGCGGCGCGCCGGTTGACGGCGTCGACGACGGTCGTGGCCGCGGCTCCCACGCCCACCTCGCCGCGCGTGACCTCGACCGTGTGGCTGATGAGACCCGCCACGGGGCGCTGCACGTCGAGCACCTCGAGCTCGAAGCCGGGGCCGACGATGGTGCCCTTGTCGGCCACCTGGCCGCCCGACTCGGCGTACAGCGCCGTCTCGGCGAGGATGACCTCGGCGATCTCGCCCTGCGTGGCGCGCGGCACGGGCGCGCCGTTCACGATGACGCCCAGCACGCTCGACTCGGTCTCGAGGTCGGTGTAGCCGGTGAAGACGGTCTCGCCCTGCGCCCGGAACTCGCGGTACACGCTCACGTCGGCGATCGCGCGCTTGCGCGCCTTGGCGTCGTCCTTTGCGCGGCGCTTCTGCTCCTGCATGAGCGCGTCGAAGGCGGCGCGGTCGACGCCGAGGCCGGCCTCCTCCGCGATCTCCATCGTCAGGTCGATCGGGAAGCCGTAGGTGTCGTGCAGCAGGAAGGCCTGGTCGCCCGCGAGGGCCGGCGTGCCGGCCTGCTTCGCCTTCGTGACGGCGGTGTCGAGGATCGTCGATCCGCTCGACAGCGTGCGCAGGAACGTCTCCTCCTCGGCGAACGCGTAGGCCGACAGGCGATCCCACTCGGTCTCGAGCTCGGGGTAGCCGGCCTTCATGGCGTCGCGCGACGCGGCGAACAGCTCGGGGAAGGTGGCCTCCTCCACGCCCAGCAGGCGCATGGAGCGCACGGCGCGGCGCATGAGGCGACGCAGGATGTAGCCGCGGCCCTCGTTCGACGGCGTCACGCCGTCGGAGAGCAGCATGAGCGACGAGCGCACGTGGTCGGCGATCACGCGGAAGCGCACGTCGTCGGCGGCGTCGGCGCCGTAGCGGCGCCCGCTCAGCTCGCTCGCGCGGTCGAGCACCGGCCGCACCTGGTCGGTCTCGTACATGTTCTCGACGCCCTGCTTGAGGAACGCGACGCGCTCGAGGCCCATGCCCGTGTCGATGTTCTTCTGCGGCAGCTCGCCGACGATGTCGAACTCGGTCTTCGAGCGGACGTTGTCGATGGCGTACTGCATGAAGACGAGGTTCCAGATCTCGAGGAACCGGTTGTCGTCGACGGCGGGACCGCCGTCGGCGCCGTACTTCGGGCCGCGGTCGAAGTAGATCTCGGAGCAGGGCCCCGCCGGTCCCGGCTGGCCCGTCGTCCAGTAGTTGTCCTCGCGGCCCAGCCGCTGGATGCGGCTCTTCGGCAGCCCCGCGACCTTCTGCCACAGCTGCTCGGCCTCGTCGTCGTCCTCGTAGACGGTGAC
Source organism: Microbacterium sp. NPDC003461 (assembly GCF_053588335.1). Classification (NCBI taxonomy): domain Bacteria; kingdom Bacillati; phylum Actinomycetota; class Actinomycetes; order Micrococcales; family Microbacteriaceae; genus Microbacterium; species Microbacterium sp. NPDC003461. The sequence continues at coordinate 58,815 of NZ_JBSFPT010000002.1, forward strand.
CCACAGGTCCTTCTCGTCGAAGCCGAGGCCGCCGTCGGCCTCGCTGGTCGTCAGCAGCTCCCAGGCGTACGCGATCGCGCCCTCCTTGAAGTAGTCGCCGAACGACCAGTTGCCCATCATCTGGAAGAACGTGCCGTGGCGGGCGGTCTTGCCGACCTCCTCGATGTCGTTCGTCCTGATGACCTTCTGCAGGTCGGCGGCGGACGGGTACGGCGCGGGCACGACCCCCGTGAGGTAGGGGATGAACGGCACCATGCCGGCGATCGTGAACATGATCGACGGGTCGTCGCTCACGAGCGATGCGGACGGGACGATGGTGTGGCCGTTCTTCTCGAAGTAGTCGAGGTAGCGCTTCGCGATGTCCGCGGTCTTCATGGGGGTGTGCTTCGTCCTTGCTGGTGCGTGCGGGGATCGCCGCTCGGGCTGCGGCGTCCGTCTCGAGGGGAGGATTACTCGGCGGCGTCGGCGCCCAGTCGCGCCTCCTGCGCGCGGTACGCGTCGGTCAGGCGGTCGGTGAACTCCGTGACGCGCGCGTCGATCTCGCCGAGCAGCTCGTGCCCGCGCGGGTCCTTGTTCATGAGGTGCGCGGCGACGAATCCGCCGATGATGCCGAGCAGGAACCACACCACGTTCTTCATGTCACCCGTCCTCACGTGATCGTTGTCGTCCATCGTATAGACACGAAGGGCGCCGGATCTCTCCGGCGCCCTTCGATGACAGCGCGCTTTAGCGCGCCGCGTAGTACTCGACGACGAGCTGCACGTCACACGTGACGGGCACCTCGGCACGCTTGGGGCGACGCACGAGCTTGGCCTGGAGCTTGTCGAGCTCCACCTCGAGGTAGCCCGGAACCGGGGGCAGGACCTCGGCGTGGCCACCGGCGGCGGCGACCTGGAAGGGCTCGGTGCCCTCCGAGCGCTCCTTGACGTGGATCGTCTGGCCCGGCTTCACGCGGAACGACGGGCGGTCCACGATCTGGCCGTCGACCTTGATGTGGCGGTGCACGACGAACTGGCGGGCCTGCGCCGTGGTGCGGGCGAAGCCCGCGCGCAGCACGAGCGCGTCGAGGCGCATCTCGAGCAGCTCGACGAGGTTCTCACCCGTCAGGCCGTCGGTGCGGCGCGCCTCGTTGAAGACGATGCGCAGCTGCTTCTCGCGGATGCCGTACTGCTCGCGCAGACGCTGCTTCTCCTTGAGGCGCACGGCGTAGTCGCTGTCGGCCTTGCGCTTGGTGCGGCCGTGCGGGCCGGGCCCGTAGGGGCGCTTCTCCATGTAGCGGGCGGCCTTGGGCGTGAGCGCGACGCCGAGCGCGCGCGACAGGCGGACCTTGCGGCGGTCCTGGGACTTGGTGGTCATGACTCCCTTTCACGTGGCCGCGACTCTCGCGGACCGACGGACGTACAAACCCCTCTCCCCCGTATGCGCGGCGTACGCCGGACTGCCGCTGGGGACTGCGAGATGGGATGTGCTCGGATTTCGAGCCGATCCAGGTTACCAGACCCGCCTGCGGAGCCCGCTCAGAAGCGGATCGCGTCGATCGGGCGCACGCGCATCGCGATGAGGGCGGGCACGAGTCCCGTGAGCGCTCCCACCCCGGCCGAGACGAGCAGGCCCGTCACGGCGGCGCTCATCGGGAAGGCGACGGCGTCCTGCAGCCCCGCGAACATGTTCTCCTGCACGACCGGCAGGCGCAGCGCGAAGATCGCCAGCACGATGCCGGCCACGCCCGCGACCACCGTGCCGACGACGCTCTCGAGCATCACCGAGAAGAACACCCGCCCGCCGGTCGCGCCGAACGACCGGCGCACGCCGATCTCGCGGATCCGGAAGCGCGTGGTCACGAGCGTGATGTTGAGCAGGCTGAGCGCGCCCAGCGCGAGCACGAGGATCGAGATCCCGCCGAGCACGAGGAGCATGGGGCCGAACGGGTCGTACCCGTCCTGCATCTGCGCCTCGTAGTCCATGCGGTACGCGTCGACCTGGAAGCCCTCGCCCAGGTGCAGGCCGAAGGACGCCCGCAGCGACTCCATCAGCTCGTCGGCCGTCTCCGGGGGGATCCACGCCTCATACGACGTGTTCGCGCCCAGCACCTCGGGCGACAGGACCGATCCGGCCTGGTCGTAGAGGATGTAGCCGGACTGCGCGTACTGCCCTCCGGTGTTCTGGTCGGGCATCACGCCCACGACGATGGCCTCGAACGAGCCGGCGGCCGTGGGCATGCCGTCCTCGCCCCACGTCTGCAGCTCGATATCCACGCGCGGCGAGCCGGTCAGCGCGGGGGCGCCCAGGCGCTGCCACCAGCTCTCGTTGATGACCGCGGTCGGCACCAGCCGTGCCTCGTCGCGCTCGCCGAACCACGCGCCCTCCACGAGCGGCACGCGGTGCATGACCCCGAAGTCCGCGTCCACCGCGCGCACGTCCGCCCAGCCGTCGGCCGGCGGCACCACCTCGAGCCACGCCACGCGGCTGGACCACTCGATGCCGTGCCGCTCCACGCTCTCGTCGAACGCCCGCTGCAGCACGCCCGCCTCCGGCATCGCGCCCGTGTCCGGGTTGTACGCCGACAGGCTGACGAGCGCCGGGCGGCCCGAGCTGCGCTCCATCGACTCCTGAAAGCCCTGGTTCAGCATCTGGCCCAGCGCGACGACCGCTGTGAAGGCCGCCACCGAGATCGCCACGACGATGAGGCTCAGCAGCACGCGCATGCGGTGCACGCGCAGCTCCTGCCACGCCTCGGCCAGCGAGGAGACGAGGCCCGTCGCCCACCTCATGCGCTCACGCTTCCCCCGCGCGCGGCCGCGACCGTCTCGAGCGTCGGCTCGTCGGCCCGCAGCACGCCCTCCTGCAGCCGGTACACGCGCTGGGCCCGCGCGGCGACATGCGGGTCGTGGGTGATGGTGATGAGCGCCGCGCCGGCCTGCGTGGCGATCTCGTCGAGCAGCGTCATGATCACGGCGCCGGTCTCGACGTCGAGGGCTCCCGTGGGCTCGTCCGCGAGGATGAGGCGGGGCGCGCGCACGAGGGCGCGCGCGATCGCGACGCGCTGCTGCTCGCCGCCCGAGAGGCGCTCGGGCATCTGGTCCATGCGCCCGCCGAGCCCGACGCGCTCCAGCATCTCGGCTGCGAGGGCGCGGCGGCGCCAGAAGGCGCGGCCACCGTCGTAGAGCAGCGGCATCTCGACGTTCTCGAGCGCCGTGCGGCGCGGCAGCAGGTTGAACTGCTGGAACACGAAGCCCACGCTGCGCCCGCGCGTGCGGTCGCGGCGCCCCGCCGACATCCGGTCCAGCGGCACGCCGTCGAACTCCAGCGTGCCGGAGGTGGGGGCATCGAGCAGACCGAGGATGTTCAGCAGGGTGGACTTGCCCGAGCCCGAGCGGCCCATGATGCTCACGTGGTCGCCGACCTCGACGTCGAGGTCGACGCCGCGCAGGATGTGCAGCGGCTCGGCATCGGGCAGCGACACCGTGCGCGTGATGCCGCGTGCGTGCAGGAAGACCACGTCAGACCCCCGACTCGTCGCCGGCGAGCAGGACCGAGGTCGGCACGTACTCGTAGACCATCTCGCCCTCGGCCACGCCCTCGACGATCTCGATCTTCTCGGCGTCGGCGATGCCCAGCGTCACGTCGCGCTCCTCGGGCAGGCCGTCGTCGCCCACCACGAAGACGGTCCCGGTGCCCGCCGCACCGAGCACGGCCGTGACCGGCAGCACGACGACGTCCTCCGCGAGCCCGCCCGCGATCGTCATCGTCGCGGCCAGTCCGGGGAACACGCGCACGCCGTCGGGCACGGGGCACCGCACGGTCGTGGTCACCTCCGCGGGGGCCTCGCCGTCGTCGGCGCCGGGCAGCGGCGTCTCGAGCACGAGCCCCGTGCACGTGAACGGGGCCGGCCCGTTCGTGATCTGGATCGACGCCTCGGTCGGCTCCGACAGCAGGCGGTACCGATCGGCGGGCGAGATCGATCCCTGCACGCGGAAGGTCGAGGGCGCGACCGCGCCGACGGTGTCGCCCGGCGCGACGGTCGCGCCGCTCACGAGCGTCAGCGACGAGAGCGTGCCGCCGGCCGGTGCGACGACCTCGCTCCAGATCGCGAAGGTGCTGCCGTCCTCGAGCGGCACGTCCTCGCGCACGCTCGCGACGACATCCCCGATCGCGACGGCGTCGCCGACCGCGTGGAAGACGTCCACGACGACGCCCGCCTTGTGCACCGTGAGGCTCACGGCGGGGTCGTTCTGCACCGTCGCGGCCACCTCCAGGTCGTTGCGCACGGTGTCGCGCCAGGCGGCCACCTGCGGCTCGGAGATCTCCCCCGTCGGCATCTCGCCGCCGCCGAGGCCCTGCACGCTCTCGCCGTCCGGGAAGAACGCGAGCTTGATCAGGCCCGCGGCGATCACCGCGAACACGAGCAACCAGGCGACGGGCAGGATCACGCGGCGGAACACCATCATCGGCGTCGTCCCTTCGGGGGATGATGCGGGGGCATCGGGGCGGGATCGCGGACGATCGCCGCGGGTTCTCATCCTGTCGGATCGGATGTGTGCTCGGCAATCAATTCAGGGTGAGAGGCGCGCAGTACCCGGGGATCCCACGATTCCACCCCTGACATCCCGCCCCGAACGGGCGCGGCCCGTCAGCCGTCGATGATGCGGCGCAGCTTGTCGAGACGCTCGCCGATCTCCCGCTCGCCGCCGAGCGGCCGCGGCTCGTAGTACCGGCGCCCCTGCAGCGCGTCGGGCAGGTACTGCTGCGCGACGACGCCGATCTCGCTGTCGTGCGGGTAGCGGTAGCCCTTGCCGTGGCCCAGGCGCTTGGCGCCGGCGTAGTGCGCGTCGCGCAGGTGCTTCGGCACCGGCCCCATGCGCCCGGCGCGCACGTCGGCGAGGGCGGAGTCGATCGCGTTGATGGTCGCCGGCGACTTCGGGGCGGTCGCGAGATAGAGCGCCGCCTCCGCCAGCGGGATCCGCCCCTCGGGCATGCCGATGAAGGCGACCGCGTCGGCCGCGGCCACCGCGATCTGCAGCGCGCGCGGATCGGCCAGCCCGATGTCCTCCGCGGCGTGCACGACGAGCCGGCGGGCGATGAAGCGCGGGTCCTCCCCCGCCTCGATCATGCGCGCGAGGTAGTGCATCGTCGCGTCGGGGTCGGATCCGCGGATCGACTTGATGAACGCGCTGATGACGTCGTAGTGCTCATCGCCCTGGCGGTCGTAGCGCAGCAGCGCGCGGTCGACCGCCTGTGCCACCTGCTCGGCCGTCACCGTGGGGATGGCGTCCTCGGCGGCGGGATCCTCGGCGTCGGGCCGCTCCGCGGCCTCCGACAGGGCGACGCCCGCGGCGGCCTCGAGCGCCGTCAGGGCGCGGCGCGCGTCGCCCGAGGCGAGCTGGATGAGCGCCCGCCGGGCCTCGGGATCGAGCGCGACGGCGCCCGCGAGGCCGCGCGCGTCGGTGAGGGCGCGATCCACGAGCGTTCCGAGGTCGTCGTCGGTGAGCGGCTGCAGCGTGAGCAGGAGCGAGCGCGACAGCAGCGGCGAGATGACCGAGAACGACGGGTTCTCGGTGGTGGCGGCGATGAGGATGACCCAGCCGTTCTCCACGCCGGGCAGCAGGGCGTCCTGCTGCGCCTTCGTGAACCGGTGGATCTCGTCGAGGAACAGGATCGTCGACTGGCCGTACAGATCGCGCTGGTTCAGCGCCTCCTGCATCACCTCGCGCACGTCCTTGACGCCCGCGGTGATCGCCGACAGCTCGACGAAGCGGCGCCCCGACGAGCGCGCGATCGCCTGCGCCAGCGTCGTCTTGCCGGTGCCGGGCGGCCCCCACAGGATCACCGAGACGGTGCCGGGCTTCGTCGCCTCCGGATCGGCGAGCGCCACGAGCGGCGAGCCGGGCCTGAGCAGGTGCGCCTGGCCCGCCACCTCGTCGAGGGAGATGGGGCGCATCCGCACGGCCAGCGGCGTCTGCCCCTGGAACAGCGCGGATCGACTCACCCCGCCAGCCTACGCGCGAGGTCCGACACCCGTCTCTCGCGTAGGCTCTTCCCGTGGCAGTGAAGACGAAGTCGCCCTCACGCGAGGAACGCGAGCGCGCCCGCATCTACGAGGCGCGCAAGAGACTGCGCGATGCGCAGCTGCGCCGCCGGACGCGCGACAACGCGATCGTGTCGATCGTCGCGGGCCTCGTCATCCTCGGCGCGGTCGGCGCGCAGGCGCTGTACTACACGAGCGGTCCCGGCGCGCCCGCGCCCGCCCCCTCGGAGACGCCCGGTGCCGGCACCCCGGCGGTGGAGCCGACGCCGCCGCCCGTCACCCCCGCGTCCTGACCCTCTGCCCCGATCCGTTCATCCCGTAGGCTGGGCGGCGTCCCTCCCTTCCCGCGGCCAGCCGCCAAGGAGTCTCCCGTGAGCACGTCCGATCACACCCCCGAATCCGCACCGCCCGTCGACGCCGAGTTCCCCGTCGCCGAGCCCGCAGAGCCCGCCGCCGACGAGGTCGTCGCGCCGGCCGAGCCCGCGTCCGCCGACACGCCCGAGGATCCCGCGCCCGAGGATCCCGCGCCCGAGGATCCCGCGCCCGAGGGCCCGGCGCCGGAACCGGCCGACGAGCCGCAGACGGAGACGCCCGAGGCGTCGGAGTCCGCCGAGGCACCTCAGCCGCAGGCCGAGCCGGCCGCCGCCGCGCCCGCGTCGCCGCGACCCACGCCCGCGCCGCGACCGATGCCCCGCCCCGTGCCGTCGCCGGCCGCCGTCGCGCGCCCGAAGGCCCCGGCCGCCGCGGCGCCCGTCGTGACCCGCAAGGACTACAGCGAGTGGGGTCGCATCGAGGACAACGGCGCGGTCGCCGTGCGCGAGGGCGACGAGTGGCGCGTGGTCGGCGAGTACCCCGACGGCACGCCCGAGGAGGCGCTGCAGTACTTCGGCCGCAAGTTCGACGACCTCGAGGTGCGCGTCGTCACGCTCGAGCAGCGTCACGCCCGCGGCGGCGCCTCGGCGTCGGATCTGCGCAAGCAGGCGGCGGCGCTGAAGGACGAGGTGGTCGGCGCGGCCGCCGTCGGCGACCTGCAGGGCCTCGCCGCCCGCCTCGACGCGCTCACCACCGAGCTCGCCGCCGCGAGCGAGGAGGAGGCCGCCGCCAACCGCGCGGCCCTCGAGGCCGCTATCGCGGAGCGCACCGCCATCGTCGAGCAGGTCGAGGCCCTCGCGGCGCGCGACCCCCAGTCGGTGCAGTGGAAGCAGGCCTCGAGCGAGCTCGACGCGCTCTTCGCCTCGTGGCAGCAGCACCAGAAGACCGGCCCGCGGCTGCCGAAGGGCACGGCGCAGTCGCTCTGGAAGCGCTTCCGCGATGCCCGCGCCACGTTCGAGCGGCACCGCAGGGCGTTCTTCGCCGAGCTGGACGAGGCACACAAGGAGGCGCGCGACCGCAAGACGCGCATCGTCGAGCGTGCCGAGGCCCTCGCCCCGCAGGGCGAGGACGGCATTCCCGCCTACCGCGCGCTGCTCGACGAGTGGAAGGCCGCCGGACGCGCCGGCCGCAAGGTCGACGACGCGCTGTGGACCCGGTTCAAGGCCGCCGGCGACGTGCTGTACGGCGCGCGCGCCGAGCGTGACCAGGCCGAGCAGGCCGAGTCCGCTCCGCGCATCGCCGCCCGCGAGGAGCTGCTCGTCGAGGCGCAGGCCGTCACCGCCGAACGGGATCTCGTCGCGGCGCGCCGGCTGCTCACCGACATCCAGCGCCGCTGGGACGAGGTCGGCCGCATCTTCCCGCGCGAGACCGAGCGCGCGCTCGACGACCGCCTGCGCAAGATCGAGCAGGAGCTCAAGGGCCGCGAGGACGTCGACTGGAAGAAGAACAACCCTGAGACCAAGGCGCGCGCCAACGACATGGCCCAGCAGCTGCAGGACTCGATCGACAAGCTCGAGGCCGAGCTCGCCGCGGCCGAGGCCGCCGGCGACAAGCGGGCCGCGGCCGAGGCCAAGGAGGCCCTCGACGTGCGTCGCGCCTGGCTCAACGCCATCGGCTGAGCCTCGCACGCCCCGAACGGCCGGTCCCGCACGCGGGGCCGGCCGTTCGTCATCCACAGGGCTACCGCCCGCGGGCCGCCGCGGTCGACACTCGGTGCATGCGGATCTACTTCCCGGCGCCCGGCGAGCTCTCGGCCCCCGAGCTGCGCGCGGCGGGCCTGGACGGCGAGCTCGTGCCGCTCGGGCTCGGCTGGGTCCCGGCCGACGCGGTCCAGACGCCCGCCCTGCGGGCCGCGTCGCTCGCGCCGCTGGTCACGCCGGGCCTGGCCGCCGTGGGGCTCACCGCGGCGTGGGTCCACGGTGCGCTCGACCAGCTGCCGCTGCCGTGCCAGGCGCAGCGCGCGACGGCGGGCGGGGCGCGCCGGACCGGCGGCGGCGCGCTGCACGTGCGCGACGCGCTGCTGCCCGCCGACGACCAGGAGGCCACGGTCGGGGTGCGGGTCAGCACGCCTGCCCGCACCCTCGTCGACCTCACGGGCGACGAGATCGCGGGCGCCGCCGCGGCGCGCCCTCGGGCGGAGGCGATCCGCCGGCTCGCCGCCGATCCGGGCATCCTCGCCGCCGCGATCGCCGTCGCGCGGCGCCGCGCGCGCATGCCGCGCCGACCCGAGATCCTGGCGCGGCTGCGCGCTCAGGAGGACGTGACGCGGTAGACGTCGTACACGCCGTCGATGCGGCGCACGGAGCTCAGCACGCGGTCGAGGTGCACCGAGTCGCCCATCTCGAACACGTAGCGGCTGATCGCCAGCCGCTCCTTCGTCGTCGACACGTTCGCCGAGAGGATGTTGACGTGGTTCTCGCTGAGCACGCGCGTGATGTCGGAGAGCAGCCCGGAGCGGTCGAGGGCCTCGACCTGGATCTGCACGAGGAACACGCTCTTGGTCGTCGTGCCCCAGGTCACGTCGATGAGGCGCTCGGCGTCCTCCTTCAGCGACTTCACGTTGGTGCAGTCCGCGCGATGCACCGAGACGCCGGAGCCGCGCGTGATGAATCCGACGATCTCGTCGCCCGGCACGGGCGTGCAGCACTTCGCGAGCTTGACGAGGATGTCGTCCGCGCCGCGCACGAGCACGCCGGATTCGCCGCCCCGGCCGCGCCGCTGCGCGGGCGGGGCCGGCAGCTCGATGGGCCCGGTGACCGGCTCGCTCGTCTCGAGCAGGCCCTGCACCTTCTCGAGCACCGACTGGCTCGACACGTGGCCCTCGCCGACGGCGGCGTACAGCGCCGAGACGTCGTCGTAGTGCAGCTCGTGCGCGACGTCGCCGAGCGAATCCTTGAGCTGCTGCAGCGGCAGGTGGTGCCGGCGCATCGCGCGCAGCAGCGAGTCCTTGCCCTGCTCGATCGCCTCCTCGCGGCGCTCCTTCGTGAACCAGCCGCGGATCTTGTTGCGCGCGCGCGTGCTCTTGACGAACGTGAGCCAGTCCTGGCTGGGCCCGGCGTCGGGGTTCTTGGAGGTCAGCACCTCGACGGCGTCGCCCGAGCGCAGCTGCGACTCGAGCGGCACGAGCCGGCCGTTCACCTTCGCGCCCATCGTGCGGTGGCCGATCTCGGTGTGCACCGCGTATGCGAAGTCCACGGGCGTCGCGCCCGCCGGGAGCCCGATCACGCGGCCCTTCGGGGTGAAGACGTACACCTCCTTGGCGCCGATCTCGAACCGCAGCGAGTCGAGGAACTCCCCCGGGTCCTTCGTCTCGGCCTGCCAGTCCGAGATGCGCGCGAGCCATGCCATGTCCTGGCTCGAGGCGCGCTCGTCCTGCTTGCCGCTCGTGGCGGACATCCGCTCCTTGTACTTCCAGTGCGCCGCGACGCCGAACTCGGCCTGCTGGTGCATCTCCTGCGTGCGGATCTGGATCTCGACGGTGCGGCCGCCGGGACCGATCACCGTGGTGTGCAGCGAACGGTACAGGTTGAACTTGGGGGTGGCGATGTAGTCCTTGAAGCGGCCGGGCAGCGGCGTCCAGCGCGCGTGGATGGCGCCGAGCACCGCGTAGCAGTCGCGCACCGTGCTCACGATGACGCGGATTCCGATGAGATCGTAGATGTCGTCGAAGTCGCGGCCGCGCACGACCATCTTCTGGTAGACCGAGTACAGCTGCTTGGGCCGGCCCGACACAGTGCCCTTCACCCGCAGGGACTGCAGGTCGCTGCGGACATCGTCGATCACGTGCTGCACGTACTGCTCGCGCTGCGGCGTGCGCTGCTTCACGAGGCTGTCGATCTCGTTGTAGATCTTCGGGTGCAGCACGGCGAACGAGAGGTCCTCGAGCTCGGACTTGATGGCCTGGATGCCGAGGCGATGCGCGAGCGGCGCGTAGATCTCGAGGGTCTCGGTGGCCTTCTTCTTCGCCTTCTCGGGCGGCACGAAGCCCCACGTGCGGGCGTTGTGCAGGCGGTCGGCGAGCTTGATGACGAGCACGCGGATGTCCTTCGACATCGCGACGATCATCTTGCGGACGGTCTCGGCCTGCGCGCTCTCGCCGTACTTGACCTTGTCGAGCTTGGTGACGCCGTCGACGAGCAGCGCGACCTCGTCGCCGAACTCCGCGCGCAGCTCGTCGAGGGGGTAGCCCGTGTCCTCGACCGTGTCGTGCAGCAGCGCCGCCGCGATCGCGCGCGGGCCGAGCCCGAGATCGGCGAGGATCTGCGACACCGCGAGCGGATGCGTGATGTACGGCTCGCCGCTCTGGCGCTTCTGGCCGCGGTGCTTCTCGTCGGCCACGCGGTACGCGCGCTCGATGATGGCGAGGTCGCCGCGCGGGTGGTTCGCCTTGACCGTCGTGATGAGCTTCGTCAGGTCGGCGTGGCGGGGGGCGCGCGAGAAGATGCGCGGCACCAGACGTCGCAGGGACGACGTCGACGCCGGCTGCACGGTATCGACCATCGCTCGCCTCCCCCAGCCCGCGGACTCGTTCATCCTACGCCCGCGGGCGAAGGGCTCAGGCGGTCCGAGCCGCACGCTCGCGTGCGTCGCGCACTCGCGCGTCGCGCTGCCGGACGGCGGGCTCCCGCTCGCGCAGCAGCGAGTACAGCGGGGCGGCCACGAACAGCGTCGAGTACGTCGCGACGATGATGCCGACGAAGATCGACAGCGAGATGTCCGAGAGCGTGTCGGCCCCCAGCCACAGCGCGCCGATGAAGAGGATCGCGGCCACGGGCAGCGCGGCGACGATCGACGTGTTGATCGAGCGCACGAGGGTCTGGTTCACCGCGAGGTTCACGGATTCGCCGAACGTGCGATCGGAGATCTCCCCGTCGTCGCGCGTGTTCTCCCTGATCTTGTCGAACACGACGGTCGTGTCATACAGCGAGTACGCCAGGATCGTGAGGAAGCCGATGACCGCCGCCGGCGAGACCTCGAAGCCGGCGAGGGCGTAGATGCCGATCGTCACGACGAGCACGTCCACGACGCCGACGATGGCCGCGACCGACATCTTCCAGGTGCGGAAGTAGATCGCGAGGATCAGGAACGTCAGCGCCAGGAAGATGCCGAGCCCCCACAGCGACTGCCGCGTGACGTCCGCACCCCAGGTGGGGCCGATGAACGACGACGTGATCTCGTCGGCGGAGACACCGTACGCCTCGGCCAGTGCGTCGCTGAGCTCGCGCGCGTCGTCGTCGCCCAGCTGCGCGGTCTGGACCCGGATGTCCTGGCCGCCGATCGTCGTGACCCGCGCCGCCGACTCCGGCACGATCTCGTCGACCACGTCGGAGGCGATGAGCTGGTCCGTCGTCTCGGGGCCGGAGATCGTGAACTGCGATCCGCCCGTGAACTCGATGGACGGCGAGATGCCGCGCACGAAGGGCACGAGCGCCGAGAGCAGCACGAGCGCGATGGCGATGAGGAACCACAGGTTGCGCCGTCCCACGAAGGGGAACGAGGTCTTGCCGGTGTAGAGGTCGTTGCCGAGCTCGTTGAATGAGCGCATCAGGCGTCTCCCTCCCCCGTCTTGCCGGGTTTCTCGGCGGCCGCGAGCTCGGCGGCCCGCTTGCGCTCTGCGATGGTCTGGCGGCGCTCGGCCTCGGCGACGGAGCGCTTGGCCCTGGCCACGGGCGCGACCGACCGCTTGAACTCCGCGCGGCCGCGGTAGACGGCGCCCAGCGCGGCGGGGTCGAGGCCCGAGAGGCGGTGCCCGCCGCCGAAGAAGCGCGTGCGGGCGATGAGCTGCATGACCGGGTGCGTGAAGATCACGAAGATGAGCACGTCGAGCGCGGTCGTGACGCCGAGGGTGAAGGCGAAGCCCTTCACCGTCGCGTCGGCGAGGATGTACAGCACGACCGCCGCGAGCACGTTGATCGACTTCGAGATGTAGATCGTGCGCTTGGCGCGATCCCATCCGTCCTCGACGGCCGACGTGATCGACTTTCCGTCGCGCAGCTCGTCGCGGATGCGCTCGAAGTACACGATGAACGAGTCGGCCGTGAAGCCGATCGTCACGATGAGGCCCGCGACGCCCGCGAGCGACAGGCGGTAGCCGAGACGCCACGAGAGCAGGCAGAGCAGGATGTACGTGAGCACGCCCATCACCACGAGCGACGCGATGATGACCGAGCCGAGCGCGCGGTACGACAGCAGCGAGTAGAGCGCCACGAGCGCGAGGCCGATGAGGCCGGCGAGGAGGCCGATCTGCAGCTGCTGCTCGCCGAGGGTGGCCGAGATGGTGTCGGAGCTGACCACCGTGAAGCTCAGCGGCAGCGCGCCGAACTTGAGCTGATCGGCGAGCTCCGAGGCGCTCTCCTGGTTGAACGATCCCGAGATGCTCGGGCGGCCGTCCATGATGACCGCGTTCATCTGCGGGGCCGAGATGACGTCGCCGTCCAGGACGAACGCGAACATGCTGCGCGGGTCGGACGGGTTCTGCTGCCCGAGCGCGTAGAGGCGCTGGCTGACCTGACCGAACACGGTGGTGCCGTGGTCGTCGAGGTCGAGCTGCACGGCCCACTGGCCGTTCGTCTGGTCCACGGTCGCGGCGGCGTCGTCGATGGAATCGCCCGTGATCTCCACCGGGCCGAGCACGTACTTCGAGCCCGCGCCGTCACATGCGATGACCGGCTCGTCCGCCGCCGCCGACGCGGGGTCGACGTCCGGATCGGCGCAGTCGAACGCGAGGTAGCGGGACCACAGGTAGTCCGACACCCAGTTCGGATCGGACCCGTCGGTCGGCTCGATGGAGGGCGTCGCGGGCAGCGCGGTGTCCGGCGCCGGGTATGGCGTCTCCTCGCCGTCCTCGCCCACGAAGCTCGTGGCCGCATCGCCCGCGTAGATGACCGAGCGCAGCTCGAGCTGCGCGCTCGCCTCGATCCGGTCGCGCGTCTCGTCGTCGATGCGCCCGGGCATCTGCACGACGATGTTGCGCGCGCCCTGGGTCGTGACCTCGGCCTCGGCGACGCCCGACGCGTCGACGCGCTGGCGGATGATCGACACCGCCTGCTGCATCTGCTCGCCCGACGGGTCCGCGCCCTCGGTCTGCGCCTCGAGCACGATCTGCGTGCCGCCCTGCAGGTCGAGCGCGAGCTCGGGCAGCCAGGACGACTGCTTGAACACGTACACGCCGAGCGCGTTGGCGCCCGCGAGCACGGCGGTCAGGATGAGGAGTCCCGTCAGGGCGCGCCACGCGCGCCGCACAGGGGTCGGTGTCGCCACGTCTCAGCTTCCGTGCGGGGGTTACTTGGCGTCGTCGTCGCCGCGGAGCTTCTCGATGCGCTCCCCGTTGAGCGTGTAGCCGTCGGCGTCCGTGGTCTCCTGCTCGGTGACGTCGTCGTCGGTCGCGACGTCCTCCGCCTCGTCCGCGGCGGTCTCGGCGGCCACCGTCTCGGGCACCAGATCCACCGCCTGCGCGTGCACCTCGGCGATCACGCCGGGGGCGATCTCCACCTTGGCCGGCTGCGTGAGGTCCTCGGCGTCGAACTCGACGAGCGTGCCGAACAGGCCCGAACGCGTCATGACGCGCGCGCCCGGCACCATCTGCGTGCGGCGCTGCTCCTCCAGCTCCTGGCGCTTCTTGGCGTTGCGGCGCGAGCTGATGAACATGAACACGACCATCACGGCCAAGACGACGAGGAGGAGCAGATTCATGTCCATACGGATGCAGCGACCTTTCGGGGGTGGACGCCCGCCGTCGGCGGCGAGAGCGTGAGAGACGCCGAGTCGGGCCGGCGCAAGTCTTCAGCGATTATAGGTCATCGAGGGGAACGGCCCCCGACGCCCCGAGCGGGTGCGCGACGCCCAGATGCGCGTACGCCTCCGGCGTCGCGACCCGCCCGCGCGGCGTGCGGCCCATGAAGCCGATGCGCACGAGGTACGGCTCCACGACGCTCTCGACGGTGTCGGCCTCCTCGCCGACGGCCACGGCGAGCGTGCTCAGCCCGACGGGTCCGCCGCGGAAGCGGCGCACGAGCGCGTCGAGCACGGCGCGGTCGAGCCGGTCGAGGCCGATCGCGTCGACGTCGTACAGCTCCAGGGCGGCGCGCACGTCGCTCAGCTCGGGCGCCGCACCGTGCGCGTGCACGAGCGCGTAGTCGCGCACGCGGCGCAGCAGCCGGTTGGCGATGCGCGGCGTACCGCGCGAGCGCATGGCGATCTCGGCCTGCTGCTCCGGGCCGAGCCGTACCCCGAGCATGGCCGCCGAGCGCTCGACGACGCGCTCCAGCTCCTCGGGCTCGTAGAACTCCAGGTGCGCCGTGAAGCCGAAGCGATCCCGCAGCGGGTTGGGAAGCAGGCCCGAGCGCGTCGTGGCGCCCACGAGCGTGAACGGCGCGAGGTCGAGCGGGATGCTCGTCGCGCCGGCGCCCTTGCCCACCATGATGTCGATCCGGAAGTCCTCCATGGCCAGGTAGAGCATCTCCTCGGCGGAGCGCGCCATGCGGTGGATCTCGTCGATGAAGAGCACCTCGCCGGGCGTGAGGCTTGACAGGAGCGCGGCCAGATCGCCCGCGTGCTGGATCGCCGGGCCGCTCGACATGCGCAGCGGGCGGGCGCTCTCGTGCGCGACGATCATCGCGAGCGTCGTCTTGCCGAGGCCCGGAGGGCCCGCGAGCAGGATGTGGTCGGCGGGGCGATCCTGGATCCGCGCCGCGTCGAGCAGCAGCTGCAGCTGGCCGCGCACCTTGTGCTGGCCCACGAAGTCCGCCAGGCTGGCCGGCCGCAGCGCGCCCTCGATCGCCAGCTCGGTCTCGTCCTGCGGCTGGGGCGAGGCGGCGTCGCGCTCAGACACGGGCACCGCCGTTCGCCGGCCCGAGTGCCGCGAGTGTGAGGCGCAGCAGGGCCTGGACGGAGGCGCGGTCGGCCTCCGAGGCCCCCTCGGCGGCGGCCGCGACGGCCTCGCCGGCCACGCGCTCGGGCCAGCCGAGTCCCGCGAGGGCCTGCGTCACCTGGGCCAGGACGTCTCCGGCCACGCCCTGCGGGGCGGCGGCGGGGGCCGACGGCGGCGCGAGCTTGCCCTGCAGCTGCACGGCGATCAGCTTGGCCGTCTTGGGCCCGATGCCCGACACCTTCCGGAACGGTCGGTCGTCTTCGGCCTGCACGGCCGCCGCGATCCGGTCGATGCTCATGGCCCCCAGCACGCCGAGCGCCGACTTCGGTCCGACGCCGCTCACGCCGAGCAGCGTGCCGAACACGTCGAGCTCGGCACGGGTGGCGAAGCCGAAGAGCGACAGCGCGTCCTCGCGCACGATCAGGTGGGTGTGCAGCGCCAGCTCCTCCCCCGGCCGCGCGCCGCGGGCGACCTCGGGCACCACGGCCACGGAGAAGCCGACCCCGCCGACGTCGAGCACCACCGAGTCGAGGCCGGCGTGCAGGACGTCGCCGCGCAGGAACGAGATCATGCCTCCACCCTACGCATCCGTTCGCACATCCGTTCGAGCCACGCGGATTCCCCGTCCCCCTGCCGCGAGACAGCAACTGCGCGCCGAGACCGCGTCGTTACGCCGCTGTCTCGGCTCCCGATGCTGTCTCGCCGATTCAGCGGCGCGCCGGGGCGCGGCGGGAGCGCCCCTCGGCCTCGGCCCACGCGCGCTGCGCCGGGGTGAGCGCGCCCTCGGGTGCGGCCGCGGGGGCGCCCCGCCACGCGTGGCAGAGCGCGAGCGCGAGGGCGTCGGCCGCATCGGCGGGTTTGGGCAGCTCGTCGAGCCGCAGCACGCGCGCCACCATGTGCTGCACCTGCGCCTTGTCGGCCGAGCCGTAGCCCGTGATGGCGGCCTTGACCTCGCTCGGCGTGTGCGTCGCGGCGGGGATGCCGTGCTCCGCCGCGAGCATGAGCGCCACGCCCGAGGCCTGCGCCGTGCCCATGACGGTCTGCAGGTTGTGCTGCGCGAACACGCGCTCGACCGCGAGCACCTCGGGTCGGTGCGCGGCGAGGGCCTCGCGGATGCCGCGCGCGATCGCGGCAAGCCGCTCCGCCACCGGTGCGTCCGGCGCCGAGCGGATCACGCCGACGTGCACGAGCGTGGCCGAGCGGTCGCGCGCGACGTCGACGATCCCGACGCCGCAGCGCGTCAGCCCCGGATCGATGCCCATGATGCGCCGCGTGCTCACCCCGCCACGCTAAGCGCCCCCTCCCGCGGGCCGGTGAGGCGCGCGGAAGGGAGCGCTGAGTGAGCCTCGGGCGTCAGGCGAACCAGATCTCGAGCTCGCGCGCGGCCGACTCGGGCGAGTCCGAGCCGTGCACGAGGTTCTGCTGCACGGCCACGCCCCAGTCGCGGCCGTAGTCGCCGCGGATCGTGCCGGGTGCGGCGGTGGTGGGATCCGTCGTGCCGGCGAGCGAGCGGAAGCCCTCGATGACGCGGTTGCCGGCGACCCGGATCGCGACGACGGGCCCCGACATCATGAACTCCAGGAGCGGCTCGTAGAACGGCTTGCCCTCGTGCTCGGCGTAGTGCTTCGCGAGGAGCTCGCGGCTGGGCTCGACCAGCCGGATGTCGACGAGGGAGTAGCCCTTCGCCTCGATGCGAGCCAGGATCGCGCCCGTCAGGCCGCGCGCGACGCCGTCGGGCTTGACGAGGACGAGGGTCTCTTCGGTGGCCATGGATGGTCCCTTCGTGTGTTGCGGATCTCGAGTCGGCGACGTCAGCCGTCGGCTCCGGCGCGCTGCGCGCTCACGCGGCTCTCGATGCGCGCCCCACCGATCGTCGCATACGCCCACATCCCGCCGAAGATCAGCGCGATGAGCAGGATCGCCGGCACGAGCAGCGCGCCGAGGGCGACGACCGCCTGCAGCGCCCAGCCGAGGGCGAATCCCCAGTCCCAGCGCAGCAGACCGGAGACGGCGAACATGAGGACCGCGACCACCGATCCGGCGACGATCCCCCACCAGGAGGGCATGCCGTCCGGCATCGCCTGGAGCCCGTGCACGGTGAGGCCGCCGAGGAAGACGACGATCGCCTCGAACACGAGCACGACCTGGCCCAGCTTCTCGGGCAGCGGGCGGTAGCGGAGCGGGCGGCTCATGCGCTCCACCCCGACTTCCAGTCCTCGCTCTCGGCCAGCACGAGCGCCTCGCCCGCGAGCACGACGGATCCGGCGACCACGACGCCGCGCTTGGGTGCCGATGCGGCCCACTCGCGCGCCGCGTCGGCGGCGTCGGCCAGACTCGGGTGGACCGTCACGCGCAGTCCGGCGGCCTCGGCCATGTCGGCGAGGTCGTCCGGTGAGGCCGACCGGTCGGACTCGGGGTTCGTCGCGAACACGTGCGCCGCGACGGGCGCGAGCTGCGCCACGATGCCGGCCGCGTCCTTGTCGGCGAGCACACCGAGCACGACGCCCCACTCCTCGAAGTCGAAGGACTCGCGCAGCGCCTGCGCCAGCGCGGCGGCGCCGTGCGGGTTGTGCGCCGCGTCGACGACGACCGTCGGGTCGATGCCCACCAGCTGCAGGCGCCCGGGAGAGGTGGCCTCCTGCAGCCCCTCCGTGAGCACCTCGTCCGTGATCGCCTGCGAGGCGTCGCCGATCAGCGCCTCCACGGCCGCGATCGCGAGCGCCGCGTTCTCGCCCTGATGGCGACCGAGGATCGGCAGGTACTGCTCGGCGTACTCGCCGGCGAGCCCGCGCACCGTGATGAGCTGGCCGCCCACGGCGAGCTTCTGCTCGGCGAGCGCGAACTCGCGGCCTTCGAGCGCCAGGTTCGCCTCGCGCTCCCCCGCCACCCGGCGCAGCACGGCCTCGGCGGCCGGCACCTGACGCGCCGAGACGACGCGCGCGCCCTGCTTGATGATGCCGGCCTTCACCTCGGCGATCTTCTCGATCGTGCCGCCCAGGCGATCCGCGTGATCCATGTCGATGGGTGTGAACACCGCGACGTCGCCGTCGGCCGTGTTGGTCGAGTCCCACGATCCGCCCATGCCCACCTCGAGCACGAGCACGTCCACGGGAGCGTCGGCGCAGGCGACGAACGCGAGCACGGTGAGCAGCTCGAAGAACGTCAGCGGCTCCTCCCCCGCCTCACGCAGTTCGGCGTCGACCATGCCGACGAAGGGCTCGATCTCGTCCCACGCGTCGGCCACGGCCGCGTCCGCGATCGGCTCGCCGTCGACCTGGATGCGCTCCGTGAAGCGCTCCAGGTGCGGGCTCGTGAACAGGCCCGTGCGCAGCCCGTGCGCGCGCACGAGGCTCTCGATCATCCGCGCCGTCGAGGTCTTGCCGTTCGTGCCCGTGATGTGCACGACGCGGTACGTGCGCTGCGGGTCGTCCAGCAGCTCGAGCACGCGCGCGGTGCGCTCCTTGCGCGGCTGCACCCAGCGCTCGCCCGCCCGCGCGAGCAGCGCCTCGTAGACGGCGTCGGCGCGTTCCCGGTCGTTCATCGCTCTCCGATCTCGGCGGTCTCGACGACCACGCGGGTCACGGCCACCTGGAAGTCGCCGGCGTTGGCATACGTGCCGGCCGGCACGGTCGCGACGTGCTCGGCGTCGCCGCCGAACGCGCCGTCGCGCACCTCCGCCTCGACGGCCAGCGTCTCGCCCGCCACGTCCGCGGCGTCGAACGCCTGCCGCACGGCGGCGGCGTCGTCGGCCGACGCGAACGCCAGCTCGAGGCGGATCCGGTCGCTCACGTCGAAGCCCGCGGCCTTGCGGGTGTCCTGCACGGCGCGGATGATGTCGCGGGCCAGGCCCTCGGCGGCCAGCTCGGGCGTCACCACCGTGTCGAGCAGCACGAGGCCGCCGCCCGGCAGCAGCGCGAGCGCCTCGCCCTCGGGTCGGCCCGTGGTCTCGAGCACGAGCTCGTACTCCCCCTCCTGCAGCTCGATGCCGCCGGCCGTGACCACGCCGTCGCGCTCCGACCAGTCGCCCGACTTCGACGCCGCGATCACCTGCTGCACCTGCTTGCCGATGCGCGGGCCGAGCGCGCGCGCGTTGACCGTGAGGCGGTGCGAGATGCCGTAGGCCGCCGCGGTGTCCTCGCCGAACTCGACGAGCGAGACGCTCTTGACGTTCAGCTCGTCGCGCAGGATGTCCTCGAACTGCGTGAGCTCGGCGGCGCCGGGCACGACGACGGTGAGCCGCGCGAGCGGCAGCCGCACGCGCAGCCCCTCCTTCTTGCGCAGCGCGTTGGCGATGCTCGAGACCTCGCGCACGGCGTCCATCGCGCGGCGGATGTCCGCGGCCGGCGCGAACTCGGCCGCGTCGGGCCAGTCGGTCAGGTGCACGCTGCGCCCGCCGGTGAGTCCCTGCCACACGCGCTCGGACACGAGCGGGATGAGCGGCGCGGCGACCCGGCACAGGGTCTCGAGCACCGTGTAGAGCGTGTCGAACGCCTCCGTGCTCTTCGGATCGTCGGTCACGCCCGTCCAGAACCGGTCGCGCGAGCGGCGGATGTACCAGTTGGTCAGCACCTCGGCGAAGTCGCGGAGGCGGGCGGACGCCGTCGTCGAGTCGAGCTTCTCGAGGTCGTCGGCGACGTCGCGCACGAGGTCGCCGAGCAGCGCGAGGATGTGCCGATCCAGCACGTCCGTCGAGTCGGTGCGGCGCGTCGCCTCGTAGCCGGCGGCGTTCGCGTAGGTCGAGAAGAAGTACCACGAGTTCCACAGCGGCAGCAGGAACTCGCGCACGCCGGCGCGGATCCCCTCCTCCGTGACGATGAGGTTGCCGCCGCGCAGCACGCTCGACGACATGAGGAACCAGCGCATGGCGTCGGAGCCGTCGCGATCGAACACCTCCGACACGTCGGGGTAGTTGCGCAGCGACTTCGACATCTTCTGGCCGTCGTTGCCGAGCACGATGCCGTGGCACGAGACGCCGGTGAACGCGGGGCGGTCGAACAGGGCCGTGGAGAGCACGTGCATGACGTAGAACCAGCCGCGCGTCTGGCCGATGTACTCGACGATGAAGTCGGCCGGCGCGTGCGCGTCGAACCAGTCCTTGTTCTCGAACGGGTAGTGCACCTGCGCGAAGGGCATCGATCCGGAGTCGAACCAGACGTCGAAGACGTCCTCGATCCGGCGCATCGTGCTCCGCCCCGTCGGGTCGTCGGGGTTCGGGCGCGTCAGCTCGTCGATGTACGGGCGGTGCAGGTCGACCTCTCCGCGCTCGTTGCGCGGCAGCCGGCCGAAATCGCGCTCGAGCTCCTCGAGCGAGCCGTACACGTCCACGCGCGGGTGGTTCGGGTCGTCCGACTTCCACACCGGGATGGGCGAGCCCCAGAACCGGTTGCGGCTGATCGACCAGTCGCGCGCGCCCTCGAGCCACTTGCCGAACTGGCCGTGCTTGACGTTCTCGGGCGCCCACGTGATCTGCTCGTTGTTCGCGAGCAGGCGGTCCTTGATGTCGGTGACGCGCACGAACCAGCTCGAGACGGCCTTGTAGATGAGGGGGTTCCGGCAGCGCCAGCAGTGCGGGTAGCTGTGCTCGTAGGACTGCAGGCGCAGCAGCCGGCCCTCGCCTCGCAGCTTACGCACGATGTCCATGTTGGCGTCGAGCCACAGCTCGCCCTCGAAGTCGGAGACGAACGAGAGGAAGCGGCCGTCGTCGCCGAGCGAGACGATCGTCGGGATCCCGGCGGCGTCGTTCAGGCGCTTGTCGTCCTCACCGTAGGCGGGCGCCTGGTGGACGAGGCCGGTGCCGTCGGACGTCGTGACGTAGTCGTCGACGAGGATCTGCCAGGCGTTCTGCATGCCCCACGTCTCGACGTCGGCGAAGTAGTCGAACAGCGGCTCGAAGCGCACGTCGCCCAGCTCCGTGCCCGGCACGCGGATGCGGATCGCGGCGCGGGCGTCGTCGGCGGACTCGTAGCCCAGGTCCTTCGCGTAGCCGGCGAGCAGATCCTCGGCGAGCAGGAACTCGGCGCCCTCGGCGCCCTCCTTCGCGCCGTTCGGCCCGACGGGCACGACCGCGTACGAGATGGCGGGCCCCACCGCGAGCGACGCGTTCGTCGGCAGGGTCCATGGCGTCGTCGTCCACGCGAGCGCGCGCACGCCCTCGAGGCCCAGCGCCTGCGCCTTCTCGCCCGTGAGCGGGAACGACACCGTCACCGACGGGTCCTGCCGCGTCTGGTAGACGTCGTCGTCCATGCGCAGCTCGTGGTTGGACAGCGGCGTCTGGTCGCGCCAGCAGTACGGCAGCACGCGGTACCCCTCGTACGCGAGGCCCTTGTCGTGCAGCGTCTTGAACGCCCACAGCACGCTCTCCATGAACGTGGGGTTGAGCGTCTTGTAGCCGTTGTCGAAGTCCACCCAGCGGGCCTGGCGCGTGACGTACGCCTCCCACTCGTCCATGTAGCGCAGCACCGACTCGCGGGCCTTGCCGTTGAACGCCGCGATGCCCATGTCGACGATCTCGCTCTTCTCGGTGATCCCGAGCTGCTTCATCGCCTCGAGCTCGGCCGGCAGGCCGTGCGTGTCCCAGCCGAAGACGCGGTCGACCTTCCGTCCGCGCATGGTCTGGAAGCGCGGGAAGAGGTCCTTGGCGTACCCGGTGAGCAGGTGGCCGTAGTGCGGCAGGCCGTTGGCGAACGGCGGGCCGTCGTAGAACACCCACTCGTCGGCGCCCTCGCGCTGCGCGATCGAGGCGCGGAACGTGTCGTCCGCCTCCCAGAAGCCGAGGATGTCGCGCTCGATGTCCGGGAAGCGCGGGCTCGCCGCGACGCTCGACGGGGCGGCGGCCTGCTCGGCCGCGGGTCCGAACGGGGACTTCGGGTAGGTCATCTCACTCCAGCAGTTCCAAGGGGACTGCGAGGACGACCCGTGCTGTGCAGCCCCGGCCGCGGTACCACCCCGCGTTGCGACGCGTCCCGGAGGACGCGCCACCACTCTCACTGCGGCTGTGACGGGCCTGCCCCGCGCGGTTCTACTGAGGGCCGAGGCCCCGTTCTTCCGCGTGCTCCCCGGTGATGGCCGGATCGATGCGTTTCGTCGATTCTACGCGCCCGGCGCTCGCGTTTCTGCACGTTCACGAGCGGATTCCGCGCCCGCCCCTCGCGTGCCGCGCGTAAGCTCACAGAACGCGACGTCGTCCACACGGATATCGAGTCACGCCTGTGCGGGATGACGACATCTGTGCGCGAAGGCGCGGACGTCACCGTCCGCTCGGCGCCAGATGAAGACCTCGCGCGATCGCTCCCGTGATCATCGCCTGCACGGCGGGCCACTCATGCAGCACCTGGCGATAGCCGATCCGGATGACGTGATAGCCGGCGAGGCGCAGCTGCGCGTCGTGGGCGTTGTCCTGCAGGCGCTGGGCGTCGACGTGATGGCCGCCGTCGATCTGCACCACGAGGCGCTCGCCGATCAGGAGGTCGACGCGGTGGCCGAGGATCCACGCCTGCTGCTGCATCGGGAGTCCGAGCCACCGCAGTCGCGACACGACGAGGCTCTCCGTCCCGGCATCCGAGTACGGACTCGCCTCCGCGAGGATCCGCCGCGCATTGGGCCCGAGCGGCAGCGTCGCCAGCTGGTCGATCACGACCAGCCTCTGTCGGATCGCCGACTCCCAGACCGCGAGCGCCTGCTCATGGGGTTGGCAGTCCGACACCAGCGCGAGGGCGTTCTCCACCGGATCCTCGAGCGCCCCGGGATCACGCGGCACGATTGGCTTCGCCCAGTGCACATGCGCCGTCGTGGGTCGGCGGAGGGCGCGCCCGGGCGTCGCGGCGACGTGCATCGCACTCGCGCCGACGTCCCACAGCCCCCTGCGCGCCGCCAGCGTCACGCATGTGACCACGACCCCGACCGCCGCCGCCGCGGTCAGGACCGGATCCGCATCGGTCGTGGCGACCCACCCCCGCGCCGGCCGGACGAGCTCTCCCCGCGCGACAGCCCGGTCGATCGCATGCCGGCTTCCGCCCACGGCGTCGCGCAGCACCGTCGTCCGCATCACCCCGCCGTGCCGACGCACGACCGACCTGTAGCTCATGTCGTCACGGTCTCACCCGCTGTCCCCCGAGCACCCGATGCCCGCCCTCTCTGTGGAGAGATCCCGGCACTCCGGCACCCTGTGAGCGAGCGCTGCCTCCGCGCGCAACCTCCCAGGCCTGGCCTTCGTCAACACCTGCAGCGCATATCTCGTGTGCGTGAGGACGAAACCTGTGCGGGAAGGCGCGGATGCCACCAACCGGCGCGATGAACCCGATCCGCATAGGCTCGGCCCATGGCTCGCACGAAGGCTCGTCCGATCGCGCCGCGCGTCGGCGCGCCCGACCTGCCGCGCGAGTTCACGGACGCCGTGGCCGCCCCGCGTCGGGAGCTGCGGCAGGCCCGGCTGGGCGGGCTGACCGGCGACGTCGATCTCTCGCATGCGTCGCTCGAGGAGTGCGTGATGCCGTCGCCGTCAGTCGACGCGATCGCCCTGCGGGGCGCGACGCTCATCGACGTCGAGGTGTCCGACATCCGCGCCGTCGCCGTCAGCGCGCGCGACGCGACCCTGCGCCGCGTCCGCATCGCGGGCGGTCGGATCGGCACGCTGGATCTCGCCGACGCGCGCGTCGCCGAGCTCGAGCTGGTGGATGTGCGCATCGACTACCTGTCTCTGGCCGGTGCGCGCGTCGAGGACCTGCGCATCGCGGGGTGCGACATCCGGGCCCTGGACCTGCCGCAGGCACAGCTCACCCGCGTGGCGTTCACCCGGTCGCGCGTCGACGAGCTCGACCCGCGCGGCATGCGGGCGACGAACGTGGACCTGCGCGGGCTCGACATGCTCGCCTGCCTCGACGTGCTCGCGCTGCGCGGAGCGACGCTCACCTCGGATCAGGTGCAGCTGCTCGCCCCGGCGTTCGCCGCAGCGGCCGGGATCGACGTGCGCGACTGATCCGAGAGCGCGCCGCCCCGTCCCGGTAGACTCGGCGCACCAGCACACTCAGGCACGCACACACCGTGCCGCACATAGCGAGGAGCGTCACATGACCGCGATTCCCGACAAGCCCGCCCTCGAGGGCCTCGAGGCGAAGTGGGGTGAGCGCTGGGAGCAGGACGGCACGTTCCTCTTCGACCGCGACGCCGCCCGCGCCTCCGGTCGCGCCGGGGTCTACTCGGTCGACACGCCCCCGCCCACGGCCTCGGGGTCGCTGCACATCGGCCACGTGTTCTCGTACACGCACACCGACGTCAAGACGCGCTTCGAGCGCATGCGCGGCAAGACGGTGTTCTACCCGATCGGCTGGGACGACAACGGCCTGCCCACCGAGCGCCGCGTGCAGAACTACTACGGCGTGCGCTGCGACCCGTCGCTGCCGTACGACCCCGACTTCACGCCGCCGTTCGAGGGCAACGCGAAGAGCCTCAAGCCCGCGGATCAGGTGCCCATCAGCCGCCGCAACTTCATCGAGCTGTGCGAGACGCTCACGGTCGAGGACGAGAAGACCTTCGAGTCGCTGTGGCGCCAGCTCGGCCTGTCGGTGGACTGGACGCAGACCTACCGCACCATCTCGGACGACACGATCCGCACGAGCCAGCTCGCGTTCCTGCGCAACTACGAGCGCGGCGAGGCGTACCAGGCGCTCGCGCCCACGCTCTGGGACGTGGACTTCCGCTCCGCGATCGCGCAGGCCGAGCTCGAGGACCGCGACCAGCCGGCCGCCTACCACCGGCTCGCGTTCCACAAGACCGATGGATCCGGCGACATCCTCATCGAGACCACCCGGCCCGAGCTGCTGGCCGCGTGCGTGGCGCTCGTGGCGCACCCGGACGACGAGCGGTACCAGCCGCACTTCGGCACGACCGTGACCACGCCGGTGTTCGGCGTCGAGGTGCCGGTGCTCCCCCACCCCCTCGCGCAGCCGGACAAGGGATCGGGCATCGCGATGATCTGCACGTTCGGCGACATGACCGACATCGTGTGGTGGCGCGAGCTGGATCTGCCCAACCGCACGATCATCGGCCGCGACGGCCGCGTCGTGGCCGAGGCCCCCGAGGCGATCACCTCGGAGGCCGGGCGCGCCGCCTTCGCCGAGCTGGCAGGCAAGACCGTCTTCAGCGCCAAGAAGCGCATGGTCGAGCTGCTCGAGGAGTCGGGCGAGCTGATCGAGGTCGGCAAGACCTTCCAGCACCCCGTGAAGTTCTTCGAGAAGGGCGACCGTCCCCTCGAGATCGTCTCGACCCGCCAGTGGTACCTGCGCAACGGCGCCCGCTCCGAGCAGCTGCGCGAGCGCCTGCTCGAGCTGGGCCGGCAGATCGAGTGGCACCCCGAGTTCATGCGCGTGCGCTACGAGAACTGGGTGAACGGTCTCACGGGCGACTGGCTCGTCTCGCGCCAGCGCTTCTTCGGCGTGCCGATCCCCGTCTGGTACGGCCTCGACGAGAACGGCGAGCGGGACTACGCGCGGGTGCTCGTGCCCGATCTCGTGTCGCTGCCCGTCGATCCCTCGACCGACGTGCCGCCCGGCTACACCGAGGAGCAGCGCGGCGTGCCCGGCGGCTTCGAGGCCGAGACCGACGTGTTCGACACGTGGGCCACGTCGTCGCTGACCCCGCAGCTGGCGGCCGGCTGGGAGCGCGACGCGGAGCTGTGGGATCTCGTGGCGCCGTTCGACGTGCGCCCGCAGGGCCAGGACATCATCCGCACCTGGCTGTTCTCCACCCTGCTGCGCAGCGCGCTCGAGGACGACAGGGCGCCCTGGGCGCACGCGTCGATCTCGGGCTTCATCGTCGACCCCGACCGCAAGAAGATGTCGAAGTCGAAGGGCAACGTGGTCACCCCGGCCGACATCCTCGCGCAGCACGGATCGGACGCCGTGCGCTACTGGGCGGCCTCCAGCCGCCTGGGCGCCGACGCGGCCTTCGACCCGCAGAACCCGACGCAGATCAAGATCGGTCGCCGCCTGGCGATCAAGGTGCTCAACGCGGCGAAGTTCGTCCTCGGCTTCGAGGCGCCCGCCGGCGCCGCCGTCACCGAGGCGCTCGACCTGTCGATGCTCGCGGCGCTCGACGAGGTCGTGACGCAGGCGACCGCGGCGCTCGAGAACTACGACCACGCGCGCGCCCTCGAGCTCACCGAGGCGTTCTTCTGGACGTTCTGCGACGACTACCTCGAGCTCGTGAAGGAGCGCGCGTACACGGGCGGGGACGCCGGCGCCTCGGCGGCCGTCGCGCTGCGCACGGCCCTGTCGACGCTGCTGCGCCTGCTCGCGCCGGTCATCTCGTTCGCGACCGAGGAGGTGTGGTCGTGGTTCCAGGACGGTTCCGTGCACCGCGCCCCGTGGCCGGAGCCGTCGGGCCTCGGTGGCGACCCCGCCGTGCTCGCGGCCGCGAGCGAGGCGCTCATCGGCATCCGCCGCGCCAAGACCGAGGCCAAGGCGTCGCAGAAGACCCCCGTCGCCGTCGCGACGATCGCCGCGCCCGCCGCGCGGACCGAGCTGCTGCGCGCCGCCGAGGCCGACCTGCGTGCGGTCGGGCGGATCGCGCAGCTCGAGTTCGTCGAGGGCGAGCAGCTCGCCGTCACCCGGATCGACCTGGCCCCCGAGGAGGCATGATGCAGCTGGGAACGCGCTGGTCCGCGGGCGATGAGCCGCCCCGCTCGGTGCCGCAGGAGCTGCGGGAGGAGATCGCCCGCGTCGAGGCGACGCTCCCGCCCGGGCAGCCGGCGCCCTCGTGGACGCTCACGTGGCTCGAGGGTCGGCCGATCGCCGAGCTCGCCACCGGCATCGAGGTGCGCCTGGACGATGACGGCCGCGCCGTCGCCAGCCGCTTCGATCCGATGGAGTGACGCGCGTCGCGACCCGGCCGGATCACGCGATCGGCCGGGTCGCGCGCACGTAGGCTGACGGGGTGACTGATCTGGACTTCAACCCCCTTCTCGCCCCCTCGCCGCTGCCGTACGGCGTGCCGGACTACGCCGCGATCCGGCCCGAGCACTATCTGCCCGCCTTCGAGCGCGCGTTCGCCGAGCACCGCGACGAGGTCGCCGCGATCACGGCGCAGACGGACGAGCCGACGTTCGAGAACACGATCGAGGCGCTCGAGCGCTCGGGCCGCCTGCTCGATCGCGTGAGCCGCGCCTTCTACACGGTCAACTCGGCCCACGCGACGCCCGAGATCCAGCAGATCGGCGAGACGCTCGCGCCGCTGCGCGCCGCGCACGACGACGCGATCCAGCTCGACGCCGCGCTGTTCGCCCGCATCGCGGCCGTGCACGACCGCCTCGACGAGCTCGCCCTCGACGCCGAGCAGCGCTACCTCGTCGAGCGGCGCTTCCGCGAAATGCAGCACGCCGGAGCCGGCCTCGACGAGGCGGCCAAGGCCCGGCTCACCGAGCTGAACACGCGCCTGTCGACGCTCACGACGCAGTTCGAGAAGAACCTGCTCGCCGACACGAACGAGCTCGCGCTGGTCGTCGACGACGCCGCCGAGCTGGACGGGCTGACCGAGGGCGAGATCTCGGCCGCGCGACAGGCGGCCGCCGATCGCGGAATCGATGGCCACCTCATCTCGCTCACGCTGTACACGGGCCACCCGTACCTCTCGTCGCTCACGAACCGCGGCGTCCGCGAGCGACTGCTGAACGCGTCGCGCTCGCGCGCCTCGCGCGGCAACGAGAACGACAACGCGCAGGTGCTGCTCGAGATCGTGCGCCTGCGCGCCGAGCGCGCCCGCCTGCTGGGATACGCGAGCCATGCGGAGTACATCACGTCCGACCAGACCGCCGGCTCCCCCGCCGCCGTCGAGGAGCGGCTGCGCCGTCTCGCCGGCCCCGCGGCGCGCAACGCGCAGCGCGAGCGCTTGGCGCTCGAGCAGATCGCGGACCACCCGATCGAGGCGCACGACTGGGCGTTCTACACCGAGAAGGTGCGCCAGGCCGAGTACGACCTCGACACCGCCGCCCTGCGCCCCTGGTTCGAGGCCGAGCGCGTGCTCCAGCAGGGCGTGTTCCACGCCGCGCACGGGCTGTACGGGCTGACGTTCCGCGAGCGGGCCGACATCCCCTCGTACCACCCCGGCGTGCGCACGTTCGAGGTGTTCAACGAGGACGGCTCGCCCCTGGGCCTGTACCTGCTCGACCTCTACACCCGCGACACGAAGCGCGGCGGCGCGTGGATGAACTCGATCGTCGTGCAGTCGCGACTGCTGGGCGACGAGCGCCCCGTCGTCGTGAACAACCTCAACGTGCCGCAGCCGGCCGAGGGCTCCCCCACGCTGCTGACGCTCGACGAGGTCAACACGCTGTTCCACGAGTTCGGGCACGCCCTGCACGGCCTGTTCGCCACCGTCACCTACCCGCACTTCGGCGGTACCCAGGTGTACCGCGACTTCGTGGAGTTCCCGAGCCAGGTGAACGAGATGTGGATCCTGTGGCCCGAGATCGTCCGCAACTACGCCGTGCACCACGAGACCGGCGAGCCGCTGCCGGACGACGTGATCGAGCGACTGCAGGCGTCGGGCACGTTCAACGAGGGCTTCGCGACGAGCGAGTACCTCGCGGCCGCGTGGCTCGACCAGGCCTGGCACACCCTCACCGTCGAGCAGGCGGCCGAGGTGCGCGACGTCGCGGCGTTCGAGGCGGCGGCCCTCGCCGACATCGGGCTGGACGACCCGGCCGTCCCGACCCGCTACTCGTCGACGTACTTCCAGCACGTGTTCGCCGGCGGCTACAGCGCCGGGTACTACTCGTACATCTGGAGCGAGGTGCTCGACGCCGACACGGTCGAGTGGTTCCACGAGAACGGCGGCCTCACGCGGGCGAACGGCGACCGGTTCCGCGAGCGCCTGCTGGGCGTGGGCGGATCGAAGGACCCACTCGAGGCGTACCGCGACTTCCGCGGCCGCGACGCCGAGATCGAGCCGCTCCTGAAGCGCCGCGGCCTCACGGCCTGACGCACGAAGGAGGCCCCCGGATCCGCGGATCCAGGGGCCTCCTTCACGTCCTGACGCCTACGCGCTCTTCTTCTTCTGGGCGAAGACGAACGTCGGCTCGCCGCCGTCCTCCACCGCCGCACGCGTGACGATGACCTTGACGATGTCGTCGTTCGACGGGATGTCGAACATGATCGGGCCGAGCACGTCCTCGAGGATCGCGCGCAGGCCGCGGGCGCCGGTCTTGCGCGCCACCGCGAGGTCGGCGATCGCCCGAAGCGCGTCCTCCTCGAACTCCAGCTGCACGCCGTCGAGCGCGAACATGTGCTGGTACTGCTTCACCAGGGCGTTGCGCGGTGTCGTGAGGATCTCCATGAGCGCGTCCTGATCGAGCGGGTTCACCGACGCGATCACGGGGAGACGCCCGATGAACTCGGGAATGAGGCCGAACTTGTGCAGGTCCTCGGGGAGCACCTCGCCGAAGAGGGTGTTCTCCTGGCTCTTGTCGTGCAGCGGTGCGCCGAAGCCCACGCCGTGCTTGCCGACGCGCTCGGAGACGATATCCTCCAGGCCCGCGAAGGCGCCCGCCACGATGAACAGCACGTTCGTCGTGTCGATCTGGATGAACTCCTGGTGCGGGTGCTTGCGGCCGCCCTGCGGCGGCACGGAGGCGACCGTGCCCTCGAGGATCTTCAGCAGCGCCTGCTGCACGCCCTCGCCCGACACGTCGCGCGTGATCGAGGGGTTCTCGGCCTTGCGCGCGATCTTGTCGACCTCGTCGATGTAGATGATGCCGGTCTCGGCGCGCTTGACGTCGTAGTCGGCGGCCTGCAGCAGCTTGAGCAGGATGTTCTCGACGTCCTCGCCCACGTAGCCGGCCTCGGTCAGCGCCGTCGCGTCGGCCACCGCGAACGGCACGTTGAGCCGCTTCGCGAGCGTCTGCGCGAGATACGTCTTGCCGCAGCCGGTCGGCCCGAGCATGAGGATGTTGCTCTTGGCGACCTCGACGTCCTCGGCCTTCTGCTCGGCGGGGCGCAGCTCGCTGCGCGCGCGGACGCGCTTGTAGTGGTTGTAGACGGCCACGGACAGGGCGCGCTTGGCGTCCTCCTGGCCGATGACGTACTCCTCGAGGAAGTGGAAGATCTCGCGGGGCTTGGGCAGATCGAACTCGGCGGCCTCGCCGTCGGACGACGACTCCGCCATCCGCTCCTCGATGATCTCATTGCACAGCTCGACGCACTCGTCGCAGATGTACACGCCCGGTCCCGCGATCAGCTGCTGGACCTGCTTCTGACTCTTGCCGCAGAAGGAGCACTTGAACAGGTCGGCGCTCTCACCGATGCGTGCCATGGGTCCTCCTGAGCTGATCCTGTCGGGTCATGGTCCCGAGCCTAGCCGCTGCCACCGACACGGGCGTGTTGCCGCGCGCCCGGCGCGTATCCGGTCCATAACGAAGGCCCCGGCGTCTCCGCCGGGGCCTTCGCCATCGTCACTTCGAGACCGGGCCTCGCTTGCGGGTGCTGAGCACCTGGTCCACCAGGCCGTACTCGACGGCCTCGGCGGCGCCGAGGATCTTGTCGCGGTCGATGTCCTTGTTCACCTGCTCGATCGAGCGGTTGGAGTGCTTCGCGAGCGTCTCCTCGAGCCACGTGCGCATGCGCAGGATCTCGGCCGCCTGGATCTCGATGTCCGACGCCTGCCCGTGACCGGCCTCGCCGACGGCGGGCTGGTGGATGAGCACGCGCGCGTTCGGCAGCGCGAGGCGCTTGCCCGGCGCGCCGGCGGCGAGCAGCACGGCCGCGGCCGAGGCGGCCTGGCCGAGCACGACGGTCTGGATCTGCGGCGAGATGTACTGCATCGTGTCGTAGATCGCCGTCATCGCCGTGAACGATCCGCCCGGCGAGTTGATGTACATGATGATGTCGCGGTCGGGGTCCTGGCTCTCGAGCACCAGCAGCTGGGCCATCACGTCGTCGGCGGACGCGTCGTCCACCTGCACGCCGAGGAAGATGACGCGGTCCTCGAACAGCTTGTTGTAGGGGTCCTGGCGCTTGTAGCCGTAGGCCGTGCGCTCCTCGAACTGCGGCAGGATGTAGCGGCTCGACGGAACCTGGAAGCCCTGCGGCGTGGAGGTGTGGGGGGTGTGCATCTCTCCTGTTGTCCTTGTCCCTCAGTTGCGATCCGTGCCGCCGGCGCCGACGACGTCCTGCGCGTGCTCGCGGATGTGGTCGACGAAGCCGTACTCCAGGGCCTCCTCGGCCGTGAACCAGCGGTCGCGGTCGCCGTCCTCGTTGATCTGCTCGACGGTCTTGCCCGTCTGCGCGGCCGTGATCTCGGCCAGGCGGCGCTTCATGTCGAGGATCAGCTGGGCCTGCGTCTGGATGTCGCTCGCCGTGCCGCCGAAGCCGCCGTGCGGCTGGTGCAGCAGCACGCGCGCGTTCGGCGTGATGTAGCGCTTCCCCTTGGTGCCGCTGGTCAGCAGCAGCTGGCCCATCGACGCGGCCATGCCGATGCCGACCGTGACGATGTCGTTCGGCACGAACTGCATCGTGTCGTAGATCGCCATGCCGGCCGTGATCGAGCCGCCGGGCGAGTTGATGTAGAGATAGATGTCCTTGTCGGGGTCCTCGGCGGCGAGCAGAAGGATCTTCGCGCAGATCTCGTTCGCGTTCTCGTCGCGCACCTCCGAGCCAAGCCAGATGATGCGGTCCTTCAGCAGCCGGTCGAAGGCACTCTGTGCCATCAGCGGTTCGGGCATTCTCACTCCATTCGATGGTGCGTCGATACGACACTACCGGCGGGCCCCCGTACCCCCGGCCTTGTTCGCCGTCGGCATAGGAGCGTGTCAGCGCCGGCGCCCGTAGCACTCCCCGCGCCCGCGTCCAAGCCCTCGCGGCATCGCGCGCGGGCGTCCTAGCGTGGGCGGCGTCGGCCGTCGCGCCGCGGCCGATCCCCCGAACGAGAGAGGTGACCATGACGCGATTCGGATACACCCTGATGACCGAGCAGAGCGGACCGAAGGAGCTCGTCGGCTACGCCGTCGACGCGGAGCGCGCGGGCTTCGACTTCGAGGTCATGAGCGACCACTACTCCCCCTGGCTGGCCTCGCAGGGGCACTCCCCCTACGCGTGGTCGGTGCTGGGCGCCGTCGCGCACGCCACCGAGCGCGTCGGCCTCGCCACCTACGTGACGTGCCCCACCATGCGCTACCACCCGGCGGTCGTCGCGCAGAAGGCGGCGACCGTGCAGCTGCTCGCCGACGGGCGGTTCACGCTGGGCCTCGGCGCGGGCGAGAACCTCAACGAGCACGTCGTGGGCGAGCGCTGGCCGGGCGTCGACGAGCGCCACGACATGCTCGAGGAGGCCGCGCTCATCATCCGCGAGCTGCTGACGGGCGAGCTGGTCACGTGGGAGGGCGAGCACTTCCGCGTGGAGTCGGCCCGGCTCTGGGACGCGCCCGACGGCGGCGTGCCGATCGGCATCGCCGTGTCGGGCGAGAAGTCGCTCGAGCGCTTCGCGCCGATCGGCGATCACCTCATCACGACGATGCCGGACGCGACGCTCGTCGAGGGCTGGGGCGCGCGCACGCGGGGCGTGGACCCGCGCGCCATCGGCCAGGTTCCGATCTGCTGGGCACCCGACGCGGACGAGGCCGTGGCGCTCGCGCACGATCAGTTCCGGTGGTTCGGCGGCGCGTGGCGCGTGAACTCCGATCTGCCCACGCCCGCGGGCTTCACGCAGGCGACGCAGTACGTCCGGCCGGAGGACGTCGCGCAGTCGATCGCGTGCGGTCCCGACCTCGACGCGCTCGCCGAGAGCGTGCGGCCGTTCCTCGACGCCGGCTTCACCGACATCGCCCTCGTGCAGGTGGGCGACCGGCACCAGCAGCGCTTCCTGGACGAGGTGGCCGAGCCGCTGCTCGAACGCCTGCGCGCGCTCGGCTGAGCGGGCGGGAACGACGAAGGGGCGGGCGCATCGCGCGCCCGCCCCTTCGTGTGAGAGGTGCTTACTCGGCTTTCTCGGCCTCGGCCTCGTCCTCGTCGCCCTCGTCCTCGGATGCGGCGTCCTCGACGAGCGCGAAGTCCGACACGTCGACCGGCTTGCCGTTGGTGTCGACGACCTCCGCCTTGCCGAGCAGGATCGACAGCGCCTTGTTGCGCGCGACGTCGCCCATGAGCGCGGGCAGCTGGCCGCCCTGCTGGATGGCCTGGATGAACTCCTGCGGCGCCATGCCGTATTGACCGGCCGACTGGATGAGGTACTGCGTGAACTCGTCCTGCGACACCTGCACGTCGAGCTGCTCGGCGTAGGCGTCGAGCAGCATCTGCGTGCGGAACTGCTTCTCGCTCGCCTCGGCCACCTCGGCGCGGTGCTCGTCGTCCTCGAGACGGTTCTCGGCCTCGAGGTGGCGGTGCACCTCGTCCTCGACGAGCTGCGCGGGCACGGGGATCTCGACCTGCTCGAGCAGCGTCTCGATGAGCTTGTCGCGGGCCGCCGACGCCTGCGCGAACGCGCCGCGCGACTGCGTCTGCTCCGCGAGGCTCTCGCGCAGCTCGGCGAGCGTGTCGAACTCGCTGGCCATCTGGGCGAAGTCGTCGTCGGCCTCGGGCAGCTCGCGCTCCTTGACGGCCTTGACGGTGACGGAGACCTCGGCCTCCTCGCCCGCGTGGTCGCCGCCGACGAGCGTCGACTTGAAGGTGGTGTCCTCGCCGGCCGTGAGCGACTCGATCGCCTCGTCCGTGCCCTCGAGCAGCTGGCCGGAGCCCAGCTCGTACGACACGCCCTCGGCGCGGTCGATCTCGGTGCCGCCGATCGTGGCGACGAGGTCGAGCTCGACGAAGTCGCCCTTGGCGGCCGGGCGGTCCACGGTGACGAGCGTGCCGAAGCGGGCGCGCAGGTCGTTGAGCGCCTCCTCGACCTTGGCCTCGTCGACCTCGATCGCGTCGACCTCGACCTTCAGGCCCTCGATCGAGGGAGCCTCGAACTCGGGACGCACGTCGGTCTCGATGTCGACGACGAGGTCGCCCGAGAAGTCCTTCTCGTTCGGCCACTCGACGATCTCGGCCGACGGGCGGCCGAGGACCTTGAGGTCGTTCGCGGCGACCGCCTCGCGGTAGAAGCCGTCCAGCCCCTCATTCGCCGCGTGCTCGAGGACGGCGACGCGGCCGACACGCTGGTCGATGATCGGCGCCGGCACCTTGCCCTTGCGGAAGCCGGGGATCTGCACGTCCTGCGCGATGTGCTCGTAGGCGTGCTGGATGCTCGGCTTGAGCTCCTCGGGGCTGACCGTGATGTGCAGCTTCACCCGGGTCGGGCTGAGCTTCTCGACGGTGCTGTTGACCATGCTGGTTGCTTCTCCTCGTGACGGACCCGCACGCGATCCGCACGGGGGTTCAGGTCTTCGGGCCGTTCGTCGGGGCGACAGGATTCGAACCTGCGACTTCCCGCTCCCAAAGCGGGCGCTCTACCAAGCTGAGCTACGCCCCGGGGCTTCCCGCGGAGCGGGAGTGCGAAACGGCCCCATCGAGTCTAGCCGACGTGGCGACCGGGCACCTGATGGCCGGATCGCGGGCGCGCCGCAGCGGTTCCCGGGACGCGCGGACGGGAGAAGCATCTGGAGGGGATGACGGGAATCGAACCCGCACCACCAGTTTGGAAGACTGGGGCTCTACCATTGAGCTACATCCCCGGACTGCCGGGCAGCGCGTTCGAGTCTAGCCGACGCGTGAGCCGCGTCTGAAACGCGCAGGCTTCCCGCGCGTCACCGCGCGGCGGTGGCCGCGGCGTGGAGCCGAGCGTTCTCGACGTAGCGGTCGGCGTTGTCGCGCAGGCCCGCGATCTCGTCTTCTGTCAGCGCGCGGCGCACCTTCGCGGGCACGCCGGCGACGAGCGAGCGCGGCGGGATGACGCTGCCCTCGAGCACGACGGCGCCGGCCGCGATGAGACACTGCGGGCCGACGACCGCTCCCGACAGCACGACCGATCCCATCCCGACGAGCGAGCCGTCGCCGATCTCGCACCCGTGCACGACGGCGTTGTGGCCGATCGAGACATCCTCTCCGATCCGCGCGGGATGATCCCGATCCACGTGGATCGCGACGCTGTCCTGCACGTTGCTGCGGGCACCGATCCGGATCGCGTTGACGTCGCCCCGCAACACGGCGTTGTACCAGACGCTCGTCGACTCCCCCAGCCCCACGTCGCCGATCACCCTCGCGCCGTCCGCGACGAAGGCCGACGGATCGACGGCCGGCTCGGCACCAGGCAGGGACAGGACGGACGCGGTCGCGGCGATGCTCATGCGCCCATCGTGCCACGCCGCGCGCGGCGCGTTTCGGCCCGGTCAGCGGACCGTTAGCCCAGCCTCAGCTTGCTTGCGGAATGCCTGCCGGTGGGGCACCGTTGAGGTCATCGGATGGCGCATTCACGCCACTTCCGCGAGGTGACCAACGGGAGGAATCACCATGACCAAGCAGACCATCGCGGCCACCGCCGCCGACCCCACCGTCGCCGCCGCCGCCTCGCAGTTCCTGTCGCCCGTCGTGCTGGGCCTGCAGGCCCTCGTGGTGAACGGCAAGCAGGCGCACTGGCACGTGCGCGGCGCCAACTTCGTGGGCGTGCACGAGTTCCTCGACACGCTCGTCGCCCACGCGGGTGGCTGGGCCGACGAGGCCGCCGAGCGCATCATCGCCCTCGGCCTGCCGATCGACGCGCGCCTCGACACGATCGCCGAGAAGGCGCCGGCCACGCACGTGGGCGCCGGCTTCGAGCAGTCCGACCAGCTCATCGCGAAGGTCGTCGCCGATATCGACGCGATCATCGCCGACCTCGACGCCGCGATCGACGGCCTCGACGAGATCGACCTCACGAGCCAGGACGTCGCGATCGGCATCAAGGCCGGTCTCGAGAAGGACCGCTGGTTCCTCGTCGCGCACGTCGCGGAGTAAGCCATCGCCTCCGATGCCCCGGGCCGATCGGTCCGGGGCATCGTCGCGTTCAGGCCAGGTGGGTGAGGCGCCCGCCGAGCAGCGTCGCGTGGACGGGCATACCGCGCAGCGCATCGCGGTCCGCCGTGCCCGGATCGTGCGCGACGATCGCGAGATCGGCGGGCGACCCTGGCTCGATCGTCTGCGCGTCGGTGGAGCCGCCCGCCGTCGACGCGGCCAGCGCCGTGCGAGCGTCGATCGCCTGCTCCGGCCGCCACGGCTCGCGCTCGTCGTCGGAGCGGAACACCGCGGCCGACATCGCGACCCAGGGATCCAGCGGCGCCACCGGCGCGTCCGAGCCGAACAGCAGCCGCACCCCCGCATCGCGGAACGCGCGCAGCGGGTAGGGGCTCGCGGCGTGGGCGCCCCAGTGGCGCTCGGTGAGCTCCCTGTCGTCCACCGCGTGCTGCGGCTGCACGCTCGCCGCCACCCCGAGATGCGCGAAGCGCTGCACGTCGGCTGCCGAGACGAGCTGCGCGTGCTCGATGCGACCGGGCACGCCGGCTCGGGCGAACGCGTCGAGCGCCGCCGCGTTCGTGCGATCCCCGATCGCGTGGATCGTCGTCGCGATTCCCGCGGCGGCGGCGCGGACGACGAGCCGCGCCATCTCCTCAGGCGAGGCGTTCGGGCCGCCGTGGTTGTGCGGGTCCCCGGCGTACGCGTCGGTCGTCCATGCCGTGCGCGTGCCGAGCGAGCCGTCGGCGAGCACCTTGAGCATGCCCATCCGCACAAGGCCGGCGGCGTCGAATGCGTCGCCCGTGGCCAGGCCGTCGGCGATCGCCTCGTCGAGGTGATCGGGGTACACGGCGGCGTGCACGCGCAGCCCGTCCCAGCCCGCCGCGCCGCGCCGCCGCCAGTCCCTCAGCTCGTCGCCGAACTCGAGGTCCCAGACGCCGACCACGCCGCGCGCCGCGGCGTCGCGCGCGGCCCGCCGGATGAGTCGGTCGGCCGCGCCGTCGGAGAGCTCGTTGACGGCGACGATCGTGGCGAACGCGGGTCCCTCGCGCAGCACTCCGGACGGATCCGGCGCGATCCCCTCGCGGCGGAAGGCGGCGGTGTTCATCCAGACCGAGTGCGAGTCGGCGCCGAGCAGGTACGTCGGAACATCGCCGGTCGCCGCGTCGAGCGCCGCGAGGCTCGCGGGCTCGGCCCACAGCCCCTCGCGCCAGTGCTGCAGCACGCTGCGCCCGTCGTCCCCCGGCTCCTGCCGGGCCGCGAGCACCGCGGCCTCGCCCGCCGACCGCGCGTGCGCGACGGAGGGGCGCGAACGCGACAGCGCCCACTGGCGCAGGTGCACGTGGTGGTCCCACAGGCCGGGCACGAGCCACGCGCCGCCCGCGTCGAGCACGACGCCGTCGCGCCGCGCGTTGCCGGCGGGGGCGATGTCGAGGATGCGCCCGTCGCGCAGGAAGACGTCGTACGGCGCATCGGGCTCCACGAGCGCGAGCGGCATGAGCTCGCGCCCCTCCCCCGCGATCCGCGCGTTCGCGATCACGTCGACGGTGGATCCGACGTCCATCCCACTCCTCACCTCTGGCAGTTCGGGCACCAGTACAGCTTGCGCGCCTGCATCTCCTCGAGCGCGATCTCCGTGCCGCACACGCGGCAGGGCAGCCCGGCGCGGTGGTAGACCCAGTGGCGGTCGTCGCGGCTGGCCATGGCCTTGCGCCACGCCTCGCCCTCGAGCCCGTCCATCGTCATCATCTGCCCGGTCTCGACGCCGATGCGCAGCAGCGCGTCCCAGTCGCGCCACAGCCCGCGCACGATCTCCTCGGGGATCGCGCGGCCCGGCGTATGCGGATCGAGGCGCGCGCGGAAGAGCATCTCGGCGCGGTAGACGTTGCCGATCCCGC
Organism: Microbacterium sp. NPDC003461; assembly: GCF_053588335.1. NCBI lineage: Bacteria > Bacillati > Actinomycetota > Actinomycetes > Micrococcales > Microbacteriaceae > Microbacterium > Microbacterium sp. NPDC003461. Next base: position 96,870 of record NZ_JBSFPT010000002.1, read on the forward strand.
TCACCACCGCCTGATCCATGAGCAGCTGACCGATCGCCACGTTGCGCGCCCGCACGGCGCGGACGAAGCGCTCCTCGTTCTCGGTGGGGTCGCCCACGAGCGGATCCGGTCCCAGACGCGCGATCACGGCCTCCACCTGCGCGGCCGTCTCGACCGCGCACGCCGTGGGGCCGCGCAGATCGGCGCACGTGCTCTCGGTCAGCAGCCGCAGGCGCACCTGCCCGACGACGGGCGGCGGCCACTCGGCGTCCGGCGCCTCGAGCCCGTCGGGCTCGTCGAGGCCCTTCGTCTGCTCGGACATGCGCACGTGCACGCGCGTGCGCCGGGGCGCGCCGATCGACGTGAGCGAGTTCTCGCCGGCGTCGTCGAAGACCGGCTCGTCGCCGAGCACCGTGCCGCGCTGGTTGGTCTGCCCCATCCGGCCGTTGGCGGAGGCGATGGTGGGGTCGACGAGGATCTCGCCCGCGAAGTCCCACGCGCCGTACAGGCCGAGGTGCACGCGCAGCCAGGCGCCCGAGTCGAACTCGAGGAACATCTGCTTGCCCACCGCCTGCGCGCGCGTGGGCGTGCGGCCCGAGAGCATCGCCGCGCCCTCGGCGAAGCGGCCCTGCGGGCTCGTGGCCTGCACGGGGCGGCCCACGAAGTTGCGCGCGAACTGGCGGGCGATGCGGTGGACGGAGTGGCCCTCTGGCATGCCTACGCGCCCGCGCGCGGATCGGGCTCGAGCGTGCCGTCGGTCTCGAACGCCGCGATCTGGCCGATCCGGCGCGCGTGCCGCTCCTCGCCCGAGAACGGCGTCTCGACGAAGCGGTCGATGAAGCGCGCGACCTCCTCGAACGTGTGCTGGCGCGCGCCGATCGCGATGACGTTGGCGTCGTTGTGCTCGCGCGCGAGCTCGGCGGTCGCGATGCTCCACACGAGCGCGGCGCGCACGCCCCTCACCTTGTTCGCGGCGATCTGCTCGCCGTTGCCCGATCCGCCGAACACGACGCCGAGCGCCTCGACGCCGGCCTCCTGGTCGGCGACGACGGCCTGCGCCGCGCGGATGCAGAACGACGGGTAGTCGTCGAGCGGGTCGTAGGAGACGGGCCCGTGGTCGATCACCTCGTGGCCCGCACCCGCCAGGTGGTGCTGCAGCTGCGTGGAGAACTCGAGGCCGGCGTGGTCGGTCGCGATGTGGATCCGCATGCTGCGATTCTCCCCTATGCCCGGCCGATCACGGCGCAATGCCTGCGGCGGCGGGCTTGAACCCCGCACGCACGTTCTCGCAGCACCCCGGGCGGCAGACGTCGAACCACGGCCCCAGCTCCGTGCGGTGCGGACGCTCGCCCGCGGGGGTACCGCGCAGACGCTCCTCGACGAGATCGACGAGTCCCGCCACGTAGGCCGGGTCCACGCCGGGGGTCGGCGTGCGCACCGCCCGGATGCCGACCCTCTCGGCCGTGTCCTTCGCCTCGTTGTCGAGGTCCCAGAGGACCTCCATGTGGTCGCTGACGAAGCCGAGCGGCACGATCGCGATCGCCTGCACACCGGCCGCGGGCAGCTCCTCGATGACGTCGTTGATGTCGGGCTCGAGCCACGGCTGCGAGGCGGGGCCCGAGCGGGACTGGTAGACGAGCTTCCACCCCACCTCGGCCGCCTCCGGCAGGCGTGTGGCGATGTCCGCCATGACGGCCTCGGCCACCGCCAGGTGCTGGGCGGCGTAGGCGCCGCCCTCGCCCCAGTCGATGTCGCGCGGCCCGGAGCGCTGCGCGTCCTGCATCGGCACGCTGTGGGTGGAGAACAGCACCTGGATGGCGTCCGCGGAGATCCCGTCACCGAGGTACACGCGGATCGCCGCCTCCACGCCCTCGATGAAGGGCTGCACGAAACCGGGGTGGTCGAAGAACTGGCGCACCTTGTCGATCGTCATGCGATCGCCGAGATCGTTGTCGATGAGCACGCGCGCGAAGTCCTCGCGGTACTGCCGGCAGCTCGAGAACGAGCTGTAGGCGCTCGTCGAGATAGCCAGCAGTGTGCGCCGCCCGTCCTGATCCGCCTGCGTGACTGCCTGGTCGAGATAGGGCGCCCAGTTGCGGTTGCCCCAGTACACCGGCAGATCGAGCCCGCGTCGCGCGATCTCCGCCTCGAGGGCACGCTTGAGCTCGCGGTTCTGCGCGTTGATGGGACTCACGCCGCCGAAGTGGCGGTAGTGCGTGGCGACCTCCTCGAGCCGCTCGTCCGGGATGCCGCGACCGCGCGTCACATTGCGCAGGAACGGGATGACGTCGTCCTGGCCCTCGGGACCGCCGAAGCTGGCGAGGAGGATTCCGTCGTAGGCGACGGGGGCCTCGACGTGGGCGGAGCCGCTCGAGGCGGCGGCGGATGCGAACGGAACGGTGACCTCAGGCTCGGCGGTGCTCACCCCTCCATTTTCGCACCCGCGTCGAAGAACTCCCCCAGCCGGCATGCAGGATCGGCATATCGGCTCCGCATTCGCGCTTTCCCGCGCCGGGAGGGCGCGAGCACGTAGGCTTGACCAGTCGCCGCGCCCGCCGGCGCGGCTCCCCCGATCGTTTCCACCACCAGGGAGTTGCGCAGTGCCTGGAGAGAACCTCACCCGCATTGAGGCGCAGGAGCGTCGCGCCGTCGTCGACACGCAGTCCTACGCGGTCACGCTCGACCTCACCAAGGGCGACGAGGTGTTCGGCTCGCGCAGCGTCGTGCGCTTCGCCGCGACACCCGGGGCATCCACCTTCATCGACCTCATCGCGCGCGAGGTGCGCGAGGTCACGCTCAACGGCGTGCAGCTCGAGCCCTCCGAGGTGTTCGCGGACGCGCGCATCCGCCTCGACGGCCTCCAGGCCGAGAACGAGCTCGTCGTCGACGCCGACTGCGAGTACACGCACACGGGCGAGGGCCTGCACCGCTTCGTCGACCCCGTCGACGGCGAGGTGTACCTGTACACCCAGTTCGAGGTGCCCGACTCGCGCCGCGTCTTCGCGGTCTTCGAGCAGCCCGACCTCAAGGCCGCGTTCCAGTTCACGGTCACGGCGCCGTCGACGTGGCAGGTCGTCTCGAACCAGCCGACCCCCGAGCCGATCCTGCACGACGACAACGAGAGCGCCACGTGGGGCTTCGAGCCCACGCCGCGGATCTCGTCGTACATCACCGCGCTGATCGCCGGACCGTACGAGGTCGTCCGCTCGGAGCTGACGAACACCGAGGGCCGCGTCGTGCCGCTCGGCGTGTTCGCGCGCAAGAGCCTGTCGCAGCACGTCGACGCCGACTACATCTTCGAGAAGACGCGCCAGGGCTTCGCGTACTACGAGGAGAAGTTCGGCTTCCCGTACCCGTTCGCGAAGTACGACCAGCTCTTCGTGCCGGAGTTCAACGCCGGGGCGATGGAGAACGCGGGCGCGGTCACCTTCACCGAGACCTACGTCTTCCGCAGCAAGGTGACCGACGCCGTCAAGGAGCGCCGCGTCGTCACGATCCTGCATGAGCTGGCGCACATGTGGTTCGGCGACCTCGTGACCATGAAGTGGTGGAACGACCTGTGGCTGAACGAGTCGTTCGCCGAGTGGGCGTCGACCATCGCCACGGCCGAGGCCACCGAGTGGACGGAGGCGTGGACCACGTTCAACGCCATGGAGAAGACCTGGGCGTACCGCCAGGACCAGCTGCCGTCGACGCACCCGATCGTCGCGGAGATCAACGACCTCGAGGACGTGCAGGTCAACTTCGACGGCATCACGTACGCCAAGGGCGGCTCGGTGCTCAAGCAGCTGGCCGCGTGGGTCGGCATCGACGCGTTCTTCGCCGGGGTGGGCGCCTATTTCCGCAAGCACGCATACTCGAACACCGAGCTGTCGGATCTGCTCGTGGAGCTGGAGCGCACGAGCGGCCGCGACCTGTCGACGTGGTCGAAGAAGTGGCTCGAGACCGCCGGCGTCAACACGCTCTCCCCCGCGATCGACGAGGACGTGGACGGCCGGGTCACGCGGTTCCGCGTGCTGCAGACGGCGCCCGCCGACTACGCGACGATCCGTCCGCACCGCCTGGGGATCGGCTTCTACGACCTGCAGGACGGCGCGCTCGTGCGCACGCACCGCGTCGAGGTCGACGTGGACGGCGACGTCACGGAGATCGCGGAGCTCAAGGGCCGCGCCCGCCCGGACCTCGTGCTGCTGAACGACGACGACCTCGCGTACGCGAAGATCCGCCTCGACGAGCGCAGCCTCGGCACGGCGATCGACCACCTCTCCGACATCGCCGACCCGCTCGCGCGCTCGCTCGTGTGGGGTGCCGCGTGGGATCAGACCCGCGACGCCGAGACGGCCGCGAGCGACTACGTCGACCTCGTGCTGCGCAACATCGGCGCCGAGACCGAGTCGACCACCATCCGCACCACGCTCGCGCAGCTGCAGCTGGCCGCTAACTCGTACGTCGCGCCCGACCGCCGCGACGAGACCCGCGCCAAGGTGGCCGACGGCCTCTGGCGGCTGCTGCAGGAGGCGGCGCCCGGCAGCGACCTGCAGCTGCAGCTCGCGACCGCCTTCGCCTCGGCCGCGTCGACCCCCGCGCAGTGGGACAACGTGCGCCGGCTGCGCGAGGGCGAGGTCGCGCTCGAGGGCCTGCAGATCGACGAGGACCTCGCGTGGCAGCTGCTCATCTCGCTGGCCGCCGGCGGCGTGGCCGACGAGGACGCGATCGCCGCGGCGCTCGAGGCCGACAACACGGCCAAGGGCGGCGAGTTCGCCGCGCAGGCGCGTGCGGCGCTGCCGACGCCCGAGGCGAAGCAGGCGGCCTGGGCCGCGCTCGTGGAGGACGACTCGCTGCCGAACACCGTGGTGCGGTCGGCGGCCACCGGATTCGTCCACCCCGCCACCCGCGACCGGCTCGAGGCGTTCGTGCCCCGGTACTTCGACATGCTGCTGCCCGTCTGGGAGGGCCGCACGTACCAGATCGCGTCGTACCTCATCGAGCTGCTGTACCCGGCGGCGCTGGCGAACGTCGAGCTGCGCGACGCGACGAGGGCCTGGCTCGCGGCCCACACCGACGCGCCTGCCGCCCTTCGTCGCCTCGTGCACGAGTGCCTCGCCGGCGTGGAGCGGGCGCTCACGGCGCAGTCGCGCGACGCGGAGTGACGCGAGCGGGTCAGGGAGGGAGCGCGAGGGATGCGTGCCTTCGACACCGGCGATGAGCCGCAGATCACCCCGGAGTTCTGGAGCGGCGTGCTCGAGACGCTGCGGGCCGTCGGCCTCGACGCGCTGTGGGTGGCCGTCACCCTCATCGTGTGCGTCGCCATCGCGTGGGCGCTGCGGCTGATCATCCGGCGCGTCGTGCACCGGATCGTGGAGGGCGCCAAGTCCAAGGCGGACGTCGCCGACACCCGCGCGATCGAGCGCTCCCCGCTCGCGTCGGTGCGGATCGTGCAGCGCTCGCGCACCCTCGGGTCGATCCTCACGAACATCGTGAACGTCGCGATGGTCGTCATCGCGGCGCTGCTCGTCATCGCGATCGTCGCCCCCGACCTGCTCGGCTCGCTCACGCTGCTGAGCGCCGCCGTCGGCGCGGGTCTCGGCTTCGGGGCGCAGAACATCGTCAAGGACGTGCTCAACGGGATCTTCGTCGTCGCCGAGGATCAGATCGGGATCGGCGACGTCGTGGACGTGGGGCTCGCCTCCGGCGTCGTCGAGTACGTGAGCGTGCGCGTCACGCACGTGCGCGACGTCAACGGCACCCTCTGGTACGTGCGCAACGGCGAGATCCTGCGCATCGGCAACATGTCGCAGGGGTGGTCGCGCGTCGTGCTCGACGTCAGCCTGCCCGCCGACGTGGACGTCGACGACATCGAGCACACGCTCGGCGGCGTCGCCTCCGCGCTCGCGCACGACCCCGCCTGGCGCACGCGCGTCATCGGCGATCCGGAGGTCTGGGGCCTGGAGTCCGTCGACGGCGAGACGCTCGTGATGCGGCTGGTCGTGAAGGCCAAGCCGAGCACGAAGGAGGACGTCGCCGCCGAGCTGCGCAAGCGACTGCACGCCGAGCTGCGGGCGCACGGCGTCGAGCTGCCCGGCGTGGCGAGCGTCGCGCTCACCGGCGCCGAGGGAGCCATGCGGGTGCGCGGCCTGAACCCGCCGACACGTCCGCAGCACCTCCCCGCGCGCCCCACGTGGCACCCGCGGGGCGCGACCTCGACGTCGGCGCCGCAGGAGCGCCGCCCCGCCGACAAGGCACCGGACGAGCCCGCCGACGGATCCGCGGACGGATCCGCTGAGGAGGAGAAGTGACCGACGAGACCAGCTTCTACGAGCAGGTGGGCGGGCGCGAGACCTTCGCCCGGCTGGCCGACGCGTTCTATCGCGGCGTCGCGGACGATCCCGTGCTTCGTCCCATGTATCCCGAGGAGGACCTCGGTCCCGCCAGGGAGCGCCTGCTGCTGTTCCTCGAGCAGTACTGGGGCGGCCCCACCACGTACAGCGAGCAGCGCGGGCACCCGCGCCTGCGCATGCGCCACGCGGCGTTCCACGTCAACCCGGACGCGCGCGACCGCTGGCTCGCGCACATGCGCGCCGCCGTCGACGAACTCGAGCTCTCACCGCTGCACGAGGCCACGCTGTGGGACTACCTGCAGCGCGCCGCGCACGCCATGGTGAACACGTTCGAGCCGACACCCGGCGCCGCCGGCTCCTGAGTGTCAGCGCCCGGTCGGGCGCACCTGCGTCATGCCCGAGACGGCGGGTCCCCTGCTGAGCACGTGACCGCGGCGCAGGGTGACGCGGGTCCACCGGCCCGCGGCCATCACGCGCGCCCGCTCCTCGCCACCCACGAACCCGAACGCGAACGCCGCGAAGGCGACGCCCAGCGGCAGGCCCCCGAGCTCCTCGTCCGGCGCGCCCCAGACGGCGCCGCGCACGGCGCGCACCGCGTCCTCGCCCGGGTTCTGCGGCAGCCGCTCGGCGACCGCGGCGATGCCCCACTGCGCGCGGCTCGCGAGCGTGGCCGCCGCGATCTCGCCGCGCGCCTCCCAGCCGGCGCGGGGTGGCGCGATGCCGGCCCAGGCCGGGGCGATGGCGGTCTCCGGCAGCGCGAGCGCCGTGGGGTCGTCCGTGGCCGCGAGCTCGGCGACGACGAGATCGCACTCGAGCTCGGGATCGGCGGCGAGCACGCGCATCGCGAGCACGGTCGGCGTGCGGTCCAGCAGCCCGTGCGGCGCGAGCGCGGCGCTCGTCATCGCCAGCACGCCCCCGGCGCCCTGCAGCCGCACGCCCTCGGCGCCGGCCTGCGCCGCGCGGCCCGCGAAGGTCAGGGCGTCGCGCGCGGAGTCGGCATCGGCCAGCAGGAGTCGGGGGGCCATCCGACCTAGACTACTTTCTCGTGACCCTCGAGCTCCCCACCGATCCTGTCGAGATGCTGCGGGGGGTGCTGGCGCTCGACGACACCGGGGCGCGCACCTCGAACGACATCTTCGTCGGCGCCTCCCACCCGATGCCGAGCGGCCGCGTATTCGGGGGGCAGGTGCTCGCGCAGGCCGTCATGGCCGCGACGCGCACGCTGCCGCCGGAGCGGCACCCGCACTCGCTGCACGGGTACTTCCTGCGCCCCGGCGACGTGCGCGGTCCCATCACCTTCGCGGTCGATCGGGTGCACGACGGCCGATCCTTCTCGCGGCGCCGCATCCAGGCCTACCAGGAGGGCGTGCCGATCTTCTCGGGCATCGCCTCGTTCCAGGACGACGACCCGGGCTTCGAGCACCATCTGCCCATGCCCGACGTGCCCGCGCCCGAGGACCTGCCCGATCCCACCCAGCTGCACGTCGATCACCCGCAGTCGGGGCTGCTGCTGCGCGCCAACCCGATCGAGGTGCGCCACACCACCGGCGACATCTGGCTGCACGTGGACGAGCCCTCGCCGTACCAGGCCGTGTGGACGCGCGTGCGCGGACCGCTCGGCGACGACCCCGCCCTGCACCGCGCCGCGCTGGCGTACCTGAGCGACTTCACGATCCAGGAGCCCGTGATGCGCGCCGGCGGCGTGGCGTGGAGCGACCCGGGGGTGAAGACGGCCAGCCTCGACCACGCCATCTGGTGGCATCGCTTCGCCCGCGTCGACGAGTGGCTGCTGTACGTGCAGGAGTCGCCGAGCTCGCAGGGCGGCCGTGGACTGTCGCTCGGGCGCCTCTACACGCGCGACGGCGTGCTCGTGGCCACGGTGGCGCAGGAGATCATGCTGCGCGTGCCCGACAGGGCCTGAGCCCCGCGCGCGCGTGCCGTCAGGCGGCGCGCGACTCGGTGAGGCACGCCTCGAGCGCGACCCAGCCGAGCATGGCGCACTTCACGCGCATGACGTACTTGGCCACGCCCTGGAAGGCGGCGGCGTCGCCGAGCGCCTCGGTCGGCTCGACCGCGCCGCGCGAGCGCAGCATCTCGCGGAACTCGCCGATGCGGGCGAACGCCTCGTCGCGGTCGGCGTGCTCGAGCAGCTCCGACATGATCGAGGCCGACGCCATCGAGATGCTGCAGCCCTGGCCCTCCCAGGCCAGCTGGTCGATCCGTCCCTCGTCGTCGAGCGTGACGCCGAGGGTGATCTCGTCGCCGCACGACGGGTTCAGCTCGTGGTGCGTGTGCGCCAGCCCGCTCGGGTCGCCCTTGCCGTACGGGTCGCGCGAGTGATCCATGATCAGCTCGCGGTACAGGCCCTCCAGCTCGCCGCTCATCGGTCCGCTCCGAAGAAGGCGCGGACCTCGCCGAGGGCGACCCGGAAGCGCTCGACGTCGTCCGCCGTGGTGTAGACCGAGGCGCTCGCGCGCGTCGTCGCCGCCACGCCGAGCCGGCGATGCAGCGGCTGCGCGCAGTGGTGGCCCGTGCGCACCGTGACGCCGCGGTCGTCGAGGAACTGCCCGACGTCGTGCGCGTGAACGCCGTCGACGATCACGCTCACGAGCGCGGCGCGGGGCGCACCCGCCGCCGGGCCCACGAGCCGCACGCCGGGCACGGACTCCGCCGCCTCGACGAGCAGGCCCGCCATCTCGGCCTCGTGCGCCGCCACGGCGTCCATGCCGATCCCGGTGAGGTAGTCCACCGCGGCGCGCAGTCCCACGGCCTGCGACACGGGCTGCGTGCCCGCCTCGAGCCGGTGCGGTGCGGGCAGGAACTGCGCCTCGTCCATCGTCACCGTCGTGATCATCGAGCCGCCCGTGCGGGCGGGTGGCAGGGCGTCGAGCAGCTCGGCGCGGCCGTACAGCACGCCGATGCCGGTGGGGCCGAGCATCTTGTGGGACGAGAACGCGGCGAAGTCGACGCCGAGGGCACCGAGATCGGCCGGCAGGTGCGGCACCGACTGGCACGCGTCCAGCACGGTGTAGGCGCCGCCCGCGCGCGCGGCCTCGACGACGTCGGCGACGGGGGCGATCTGACCCGTCACGTTCGACACGTGCGCGAAGGCGACGACGCGGGTGCGCGCGGTCAGCTGCGCCCGGAGCGCGTCGATCGTCCACAGCCCGGCGTCGTCGACCGGCACGTGACGCAGCGTGGCGCCCGTGCGGGCCGCCAGCCGCTGCCACGGGATGAGGTTGGCGTGGTGCTCCGCCTCGGTGACGAGGATCTCGTCGCCGGCGCGCAGCGCGAAGCGCTCGTCGCCGAGCCCGAGGGACGCATCGGACATGCCGAGCGCGATCGTGTTCAGGGCGTCGGTGGCCCCCGCCTGCCACGCGATCTCGCGCTCGCCGGCCCCGACGAACGCGGCGACGCGCTCGCGCGCATCCTCGAACGCGGCCGTGGCCTCGCCGGTGGCCATGCTCGATCCGCGGTGCACGGCCGCGTAGTCCGCGCGCACGAACGCCGCCTCGGCGTCGATGACCGACGCGGGGCGCTGCGACGTCGCGCCGGAGTCCAGGTACGCGGTGTCCGGATGCGCGGCGAAATAGGGGAAGTCCGCGCGCGCGGAGGCGCCGACGCGGGCGAGGGAACGAGCAGACTGCAGAGTCACCCCTCCAGTCTCTCGCAGTTCGCCTCAACGGGCGCCGTCAGCCCTCGTCCGGCGCCTCGAGGTAGGGCTCCCACGCCGCGCGCATGGCGTCGGGCATGCGCACGGGCCGGCCCGTGTCGGGCGAGACGAGCACGACCGTGACGCTCGCCCGGCCGAACAGCGTCTCCCCCGCCGGGCCGCCCCACACCTCGTACCTCAGCTCGGCCGAGGCCCCGCCCAGCCGGCCGAACCAGATCCGCACGTCGAGCGGCTCCTGCTGGTACGGGATCGGCGCGAGGTACTCGGCCTGCTGCGTCGCGATGAGCGGGTAGAACGGGCCCTCGTCGCCCACGCGCAGCTCGGCGTCGAACACCGCCAGCGGCGTCGCCTTCGCCGGATCCTCGTGGAGCCAGAACGCGCGGAAGCGCGCCTCCTCGAGCAGCTTGACGAAGCTGGCGTTGTTGACGTGCTGGAAGGCGTCGAGGTCGCCCCAGCGCAGATGCACGGGCACATGCAGGCGGGTCATCAGGCCATTCTCGCAGGCGGCGGCGATCACGGTCGCGTAACGATGACGATCGGCTGAGAACCGCGGAATGACGGGCATCTAGGGAAGACCGCAAGCGTCATAGGTACACCGGCGCGTCGCGACTGAGTAGACAATTCCCGGCGGATCGATAGACTCTTCGGCGCGCCGGTCGGGCATGCGTACCGTATCCCGACCCTCTGGGAACCGCCCGTCGGTTCCCGCTCGAACCAGGCCCGCGAACGCCGCGCTGCGGCGGGCGTATGGCCGGCGATCCACCACCGTCACACCCGAGACGACCGTGGAACCCGTCTGCCCGGACCGTTACCGATCACCGGCCACCCGCGCACGGCCGGCAGAGGAGAACGTTGACCGACAGCGACATCGCACTGCGCGCCGAGGGCCTCTACAAGGTCTTCGGCCGTCGTCCCCAGGAAGCCGTGGAGCGCCTGCGCTCCGGCACCCCGCGCGAGCAGCTCGGCGGCGGCACGACCGCCGCCGTCATCGACGCCTCGTTCGAGGTGCGCCGCGGCGAGATCTTCGTCGTCATGGGGCTGTCCGGATCGGGCAAGTCCACGCTGATCCGCATGCTCAACGGCCTGCACGACGCGACCGCCGGCACCATCCGGATCGGCGACGACGAGCTCACGGGCGTCTCGCCCTCGCGGTTGCGGCAGATCCGCCGCGAGCGGGTGTCGATGGTCTTCCAGCACTTCGCCCTGCTCCCCCACCGCACGGTCGCCGACAACGTCGCCTACCCCCTCGAGCTGCGCGGCGTCGCCCGCGACGAGCGCCTCGCGAAAGCGCGCGAGATCCTCGGCCTCGTCGGCCTCGCCGGCTGGGGCGACAAGCTCCCCTCCGAGCTGTCGGGCGGCATGAAGCAGCGCGTCGGCATCGCCCGCGCCCTCGCTGCCGACAGCGACATCCTGCTCATGGACGAGGCGTTCAGCGCGCTCGACCCGCTCATCCGCCGCGAGATGCAGGATCAGCTGCTCGAGCTGCAGGCGAGCCTCGGCAAGACGATCATCTTCATCACGCACGACCTCAACGAGGCGATGTACCTGGGCGACCGGATCGCGGTCATGCGCGACGGACGGATCGTGCAGATCGGCACGCCCGAGGACATCCTCACCGACCCGGCGAACGACTACGTCGAGCAGTTCGTGCAGGACGTCGACCGCGCCCGCGTGCTCACGGCCTCGGCCGTGATGGAGCGCCCGCGCCCCGTCGTGGCCGAGTCCGCCGGCCCCCGCACCGCGCTGCGCACGATGCGCGACGCCCAGGCGGCCGCGGCCTACGTCGTCGATCGCGACCGCCGCCTCGTCGGCACGGTCGAGGACCGCGACGCCATCAAGCTGCTCCGCCGGGGCGAGAGCTCGCTGGCCGGCATCATCAAGCACGACGCCGTGACCGTCGACGAGGACGCCGTGCTCATGGACCTGTTCGTCCCGGCCGTCGAGTCCAAGCTGCCCGTCGCCGTGACGAACGCGGCGGGCCGCCTGCTCGGCGTCATCCCGCGCGTCACGCTGCTGGCCGCGCTCGGCCCCGGCCCCGGCGCGACCGAGGAGATCACCCTGCCGCACCCGCCCGTGCCCACCACCGTCATCGACGAGCTGCTCGCCGAGACCGCGGCGCAGGCCGACAAGATCGAGGAGGTGCGCTGATGGACGGCTTCCGCATTCCCGTCGGCCAGTGGATCGCGACCGGCGTCGACTGGATCAAGGACAACCTCGAGTGGCTGCTCGACCTGATCTCGCTCGTCGTGCGCTGGCTCGTCGAGAACCTGACCGACGCGCTCGTCGCGACGCCGTTCGTCGTCACCGTTCTCGTCGCGGCGCTGCTGAGCTGGCTCGTCCGCTCGTGGCAGATGGGCGTCGGCACGCTCGTCACCTTCACCCTCATCGCCGCGATGGACGTGTGGGAACCGGCGATGCAGACGCTCGCGCTCGTGCTGATCGCGGCCCTCGTGGCCGTGCTCATCTCGATCCCCGTCGGCATCTGGTCCGCGCGGAACGCCACGGTGCGCGCCGTCGTGAAGCCGGTCCTCGACTTCATGCAGACGATGCCGGCGTACGTCTACCTGATCCCGGCGATCGTGTTCTTCAGCATCGGCGTCGTCCCCGGCGTCATCGCGACCATGATCTTCGCGCTGCCCCCGGGCGTGCGCATGACCGAGCTCGGCATCCGCGGCGTCGACGCCGAGACCGTCGAGGCCGGCCAGGCCTTCGGCGCCACGCCCGGCCAGATCCTGCGCGGCGTGCAGCTGCCGCTCGCGGTGCCCACCATCATGGCGGGCGTGAACCAGGTCATCATGCTGGCCCTCTCGATGGCCGTCATCGCGGGCATCGCCGGAGCCGACGGCCTCGGGAAGAACGTCGTCGAGGCCATCTCGACGATCAACATCGCCAAGGGCGTCGAGAACGGCCTGGGCGTCGTGTTCCTCGCCGTGTTCCTCGACCGCGTGACCGCCGCGCTCGGCAACCCCGCCGACTACCGCGGCTCGCTCCTGGGCATGCTGCGCCGCCGGCGCGCCACGCGGCGCGCCACCACGACGACCGCCGACGAGATCGCGCGCGAGAAGGCCTCGCCGCGCCACACGCCGATTCCGACCGGCGCCTGACGCGCCCGCCGGGCTGCGTCCGAGCGGTGCATCACGCGCCCGCTCCTCTGCCGCACCCACGCGTGCGGTTCCCCGACCTGCACATCCCCTCCCCAGTCCGCGCCGACCGGCGCGGCACGAAAGGACACCATGAAGAAGCGACACCTGACCGGCATTCTCACGATGGGCGCCGTGGGCGCGCTCGCCCTCACCTCGTGCGCCAGCGGCGGCGGCAACGCCGGCGGCGACGGCGGCGACGCCGAGGGCGGCGACCTCGGCACGATCACGCTCGGCTACATCCCCTCGTGGACCGACGGCCTGAGCACCGCGTACCTGCTCGAGGACCAGCTGACCAAGCTCGGCTACACCGTCGAGATGCAGACGCTGACCGAGGCCGGCCCGCTGTACGCCGGCCTGGCCCAGGGCGACGTGGACATCTACCCGTCGGCGTGGCCCGAGCTCACGCACGCCTCCTACATGGAGGAGTACGGCGACGACATCGAGGACCTCGGCGCCTACTACGAGGGCGCGCAGCTCACGATCGCGGTGCCGTCGTACATGGACGACATCAACTCGATCGAGGACCTCCAGGGCAACGCCGACCGCTTCGACGGCAAGATCATCGGCATCGAGCCGGGCGCGGGCCTCACGAAGCAGACGCAGGAGGTCATGATGCCCGAGTACGGGCTCGACGAGGAGTACGAGCTCGTCACCTCGTCGACCGCGGCCATGCTCACGGAGCTCGGCAACGCGATGGACAACGAAGAGGACATCGTCGTCACGCTGTGGCGCCCGTTCTGGGCGTACGGCTCGTACGACGTGAAGGACCTCGAGGACCCCAAGGGCGGCATGGGCGGCAACGAGGCCCTGCACTTCCTCGGCACCTCCGGCTTCGCCGAGGAGTTCCCCGAGGCGGCCGAGCTCATCGCGGGCATCCAGCTCGACGACGACGCCTACGCGTCGCTCGAGGACCTCGTCGTCAACGAGTACGGCGAGGGCCAGGAGGCCGAGGCCATCGACGCGTGGATCGAGGAGCACCCGGACGCGTTCGAGACGCTCGTCACCGAGTGATCGGCTGACGCCGCGCGCGAAAGGCGCCCCCTGGATCGGATGCAGGGGGCGCCTCTGCGTACCGGCTCAGTCGCGCGTGAGCTTGCGGTAGGTCGTGCGGTGCGGGCGCGCGGCGTCGGGGCCGAGGCGGGCGATCTTGTTCTCCTCGTACGCCTCGAAGTTGCCCTCGAACCAGTGCCAGTTCGCCGGGTTCTCCTCGGTGCCCTCGTAGGCGAGGATGTGCGTGGCGACGCGGTCGAGGAACCACCGGTCGTGGGTGATGACCACGGCGCAGCCGGGGAACTCGAGCAGCGCGTTCTCGAGCGACTGCAGGGTCTCGACGTCGAGGTCGTTGGTCGGCTCGTCGAGCAGCAGCAGGTTGCCGCCCTCCTTCAGCGTGAGCGCGAGGTTCAGGCGGTTGCGCTCGCCACCGGAGAGCACGCCGGCCTTCTTCTGCTGGTCGGGGCCCTTGAAGCCGAACTTCGACACGTAGGCGCGCGACGGGATCTCGGTCTTGCCGACCGTGATGATATCGAGCCCGTCCGAGACGACCTCCCAGAGGCTCTTCTCGGGATCGATGTTCGAGCGCGTCTGGTCGACGTAGCTGATCTTGACCGTCTCGCCGATCTTCAGGTCGCCGCCGTCGAGCGGCTCGAGGCCGACGATCGTCTTGAACAGCGTCGTCTTGCCAACGCCGTTGGGGCCGATGACGCCGACGATGCCGTTCGGCGGCAGGCTGAAGCTCAGCCCGTCGATGAGCGTGCGGTCGCCGAAGCCCTTCTGCAGGTTCTTCGCCTCGATCACGATCGAGCCCAGGCGCGGACCCGCGGGGATCTGGATCTCCTCGAAGTCGAGCTTGCGCGTGCGCTCGGCCTCGGCAGCCATCTCCTCGTAGCGGGCCAGACGCGCCTTCGACTTGGCCTGGCGCCCCTTCGTGTTGGAGCGCACCCACTCGAGCTCCTCCTTGAGGCGCTTCTGGAGCTTGGCGTCCTTCTTGCCCTGGACGTCGAGCCGCTCGGCCTTCTTCTCGAGGTACGTCGAGTAGTTGCCCTCGTACGGGTACAGGCGCCCGCGGTCGACCTCGGCGATCCACTCGGCGACGTGGTCGAGGAAGTACCGGTCGTGGGTGACGGCGATGACGGCGCCGGCGTACTTCTGGAGGTGCTGCTCGAGCCACAGCACGCTCTCGGCGTCGAGGTGGTTGGTGGGCTCGTCGAGCAGCAGCAGGTCGGGCTTCTCGAGCAGCAGCTTGCACAGCGCCACCCGGCGCTTCTCGCCACCGGAGAGGTTCGAGATCTCGGCGTCGCCCGGGGGTGTGCGCAGGGCGTCCATGGCCTGCTCGAGCTGGGCGTCGAGGTCCCAGGCGTCGGCGGCGTCGATGGCCTCCTGCAGCTTGCCCATCTCCTCGAGCAGCGCGTCGAAGTCGGCGTCCGGATCGGCCATCAGGGCCGAGATCTCGTTGAAGCGGTCGACCTTGTCCTTGATCTCGCGCACGCCGTCCTGGACGTTCTCGAGCACGGTCTTCGACTCGTCGAGCTCGGGCTCCTGCATGAGGATGCCCACCGAGAAGCCCGGGGAGAGCGTGGCCTCGCCGTTCGACGGGGTGTCGAGGCCCGCCATGATCTTCAGGATCGTCGACTTTCCGGCCCCGTTCGGGCCGACCATGCCGATCTTCGCCCCCGGGAGGAACGACATCGTCACGTCGTCGAGGATCAGCTTGTCGCCCACCTTCTTGCGGGCCCGGACCATCTGGTAGATATATTCCGCCATAGCGTGACCCAGTCTAGGGGTCGCCGCCCGCGCGCACACCGCATCCGGTTGCACCACCGGTGGGCCGGCGCTTCGGCGAGGGCGCTACCAGTCGATCGGCCGCGTCTCGCCGAGCAGGCAGACGCGATCCGCACCGAGGGCCTCCTGCACGCTCGCCACCGGCTCACCCGTCTCGGGCCCGACCTGTCCGACGAGGCACTCGTCGCCCCAGCGCACCGAGAACAGGATCGACTCGGCCGGATTTCCGACGGTCGACTCGTCGCGCGTCACCTGCATCGCCGAGGTGTCGAAACCGGCCGCCGCGAGCGCGTCGATGTACGCGCGCCCCTCGGCGCGCCGCTCGGACTGCCACACCTCGTCGACGATCCGGGCGAACAGCGGCAGGTTGTCCTCGGCCGAGCCGTCCAGGACGAGCACGGGATCGGCCTCGGGCGGGGCCGTCGGCGCGGCGGTGCCGGGCGCCGGGCTCGTGGTCGCGGTGGGCGCCGGCTCGGGCTCGGGCGCGCAGGCCGCCAGCGTCAGTGCGCCGCTCACGAGCACGACCGCGGCGAGGCCGCGCAGGACGACGCTCGGGGTGCTCACCCTGCCGAGTGTAGGCCGGGACCGACGCGCGTCAGAACGGCACGGTCTCCTCCTCGCGCGCCGCCTCGACCGCATCGCCCGCGGTGCCCGCGGCCGGAACCGCCCACTCGTCCGCGGAGGCGCCCCGGCTCTCACCGGAGCCGTCCGCGGCGCGGCCGGCGGCGTCGGCCGTCGCGGTCTCGGCCTGCGGCCTCGACACCCGCGAGAACGCGCTCGTCCCGAACAGCAGGTCGTGGCCCAGCGAGTCCGCGTCGATCTCGGCCTCCATGCCGTGGCGCTCCTCGCTCTCCCACCGGCGCAGCCGCAGCCGGCCGGAGACCACGATCCGCTCGCCCTTGCGCAGCGACGCGTACGCGTTCGCGCCGAGGTGGCGGTAGGCGCACACCGTGTACCAGTTGGTGTGACCATCCACCCATTCCCCCGTGCTCGCGTCGCGACGCCGGTGGCTGCTCGCCACGCGGAAGCGGGTGATCACCGCGCCGTTCGGCGTGGTCACCTGGGTGGGATCGGTCGCGATGTTGCCCGTGATCGTGATGATGTCGCTCATGTCTGTGTCCTCTCGCTGATGGGATCCCGGCGGATCCGTCTTCAGCGTGACGACACGAGCGCGGCGGCGGGGGACGAAAGGCGCGAATGTGGATGGCGGCCCTCATCCGGCCGCCTGTGAGCGAACCGCGCTCAGCGGATGTACTGCGAGAACGACGCGCGCACCTTGTTGACCTTCGGCACGGCCACGGCCAGGCAGTAGCCCTGCGTGGGGTTCTTCGCGAAGAAGTCCTGGTGGTAGTCCTCGGCCTCGTAGAACGCGCCCAGCGGCTCGATCGTCGTCACGACGGTGCCCTCCGTGGTGCCGAGCGGGGCGTCCCACAGCTGCGTCGCGCGCTCGCGCGCCGTCTCGAACAGCGCGCGCTGCTCCTCGTCGGCCGGGAACATCGCCGAGCGGTACTGCGTGCCCTGGTCCGCGCCCTGGTGGTTCAGCTGGCGCGGGTCGTGCATCGTGAAGAACGCGTCGAGGATCACCTCAGCCGGGATGCGCTCCGGGTCGAAGGTGACCGCGACGGCCTCCGCGTGGCCGGTGGCCCCCGTGCACACGAGCTCGTACGACGGGTTCGCCACCGTGCCGCCCGTGTAGCCCGAGACGACGCTCTCCACCCCGTCGAGGGCGCGGTAGGCCGCGTCGAGGCACCAGAAACATCCACCGGCGAGCACGAAGGTCTGCATCCCTCCAGCGTAGTCAGTGCGCGGCGCGACGGCGCCGGAACGGATGTCGGAGGTCCCTCGTATCGTGGCGCGCGGAGAGGAGATGACCATGACCGATCTGCAGACCGCCCCGCGCGTGCCCTACGCGACTCCCCCGCTCCGCGACCCGCGCGAGCGCCTCGTGCGCGCCGCCGCCGACCTGTGGCGCGTGGTGGAGCGCGGCGACCGCGTGATCGGCCACGTGCGCGTCGTCGACGATCCGCTGGGCCTGCGCTTCCGCGCCGAGCGCCTGCACCGCGCCACGGCCGTCTTCATCGACTTCGGCACGTTCTGGACCGCCGACGAGGCCGTCGCCGCGCTCCGCCACTCCCGCTGATCCGCTCCCCCTCAGCGGCACCGCATGCCGGCAGCGGGCGCGCGAACAGGAAGGCTCGCTACTCTGGATGGCGACCCCCAGTAGCTCAGCGGAAGAGCATCGACCTTCTAAGTCGCCGGTCGCACGTTCGAATCGTGCCTGGGGGACCCGATCCCTACTCCCCCGGTACGCGGCTCCCGACGGCCTCGTCGGTGCCCGCGGATAGGGTGGAACCCATGGTGGGAGCTTCCGAGAACGACCGGCTCGTCTGGATCGACTGCGAGATGACCGGCCTCGACCTCGCGGTCGACGAGCTGGTGGAGATCGCGATCGTCGTGACCGACTTCAATCTGCGGATCCTCGATCCGGGGTTCCAGGTGGTGATCCGCCCGAGCGAGGCCGCGTTCAAGAACATGGGCGACTTCGTCACGCGCATGCACAAGTCCAGCGGGCTGTACGAGGAGCTCGACGGCGGCGTCTCCCTCGAGGAGGCGCAGCGCCTGTCGCTCGAGTACATCAAGCGCTTCGTGCCTCAGGAGCGCAAGGCCCCGCTCGCGGGCAACACCATCGGCACCGACCGCATGTTCCTCGCGAAGTACATGCCCCAGGTGGACGAGTACCTGCACTATCGCAACGTCGACGTGTCGAGCGTCAAGGAGCTCTCGCGCCGCTGGTACCCGCGCGCCTACATCCACGCCCCGGCGAAGGACGGCGGGCACCGCGCCCTCGCCGACATCCTCGAGTCGATCCGCGAGCTCGAGTACTACCGCCGCGCGGTGTTCGTGCCCGAGCCCGGCCCCACGAGCGACGGCGCGCGCGCGATCGCCTCGGCCGTCGTTTCGTCATTCGGCGGGGATGTGTGACAGAATGGAGCGGTTGTCCCCGCGCCGTTCGCGGAGGGGGACCACGGTGGCTATAGCTCAGTTGGTAGAGCGCCTGGTTGTGGTCCAGGAGGTCGCCGGTTCAAGCCCGGTTAGCCACCCGATTGAGCGAGGAGCAGGACCGAACCGAAGGTTCGTGTCATGCGACGAGCGATTGAGGGTCGTACGTCGCCTCGCGACGGAGGACCCCACATGATCGATCCCGCGTCGACGCCCTCGCCACTCGCGCTCGGCGCCGAGGAGTTCGAGGCGCTCGTCGTCGAGGAGCTCGACCTGCTCCCCGACGACATGGTCGACGGCCTCGACAACGTCGTGTTCGTCGTCGAGGACCGCCCGGAGGACGGCGGGCTCGACCTGCTCGGCCTGTACGACGGCCTGGCGCTCACGGAGCGCGACCGCTACGGCATGGGCGAGCTGCCCGATCGGATCATCGTCTACCGCGAGCCCCACCTCGCCCGATGCGAGACGATGGAGGAGCTGCGCGACGAGATCCACACGACCCTCGTGCACGAGATCGCGCACTTCTACGGCATCGACGACGACCGACTTCACGAACTGGGCTGGGCATGAGCACCGCACTCCCCGAGCTGGACGAGCAGGTCGACCTGCACGCGGCCACGAGCGGCCCGTGGCAGACCGTCGTGTGGGACGACCCTGTCAACCTCATGAGCTACGTCGTGCGGGTGTTCCGCGAGTACTTCGGCTACAGCACGGAGCACGCCACGCGCCTCATGCTCGCGGTGCATCACGACGGCCACGCCGTCGTCGCCGAGGGCGCCAGGGAGCAGATGGAGCTGCACGCGCGCGCGATGCACGACTACGGCCTGTGGGCCACCGTGCGGGAAGGGGGTCGCTCATGAGCGACCGGATGATCATGCTCACGCTCACGCGGATCGAGGCCGCGCACCTCGCCGACCTCGTGGGGCAGTTCACGGATCTCGTGAACGCCACCCCGACCGCGCCCGACGCCGCCCTGGACCGGCTCACGCCCGACGCGTATCCCGAGGACCCCGAGGCCTCGCGGGAGTTCCGCAGCCTGACGCGCGGCGACCTGCTGCACCGGCGCGCGCATGAAGCGGCGGTCGTGCGTCGCGCGCTCGAGGCCATCGAGCCGACCGACGGCAGCGACGCCGACTTCTCCCCCGCCGACATCGCGATCCCGGGCGAGGACGTCGATGCGTGGCTGCGCACGCTCACCGCCGTGCGGCTCGTGATCGCAAACCGGCTGGGCATCGTCTCCGACGACGACCGTGATCCCGCCGATCCGCGCTTCGCCGTTTACGACTGGCTCGGATACCGTCTCGACGGTCTCGTGCAGGCCGCCGACGGCCTCGACTGACTCAGGGCAGGTCGAACGCCAGGTCGGCGAGCTCCCGCGGCCGATGCGCGGCGATGTGCTCGTTCTCCTGACGTGCCCAGCGCTCCCAGTGCGGTGCGTAGCCGTCGCCGTCGCGCTCCAGCGCCCGCGCGCGCCGCGAGGGCTCGGGCGCGTCGACCCAGACCGCGAGATCGACCAGGACGAGACTCAGGGGCGTGAGGGCGCCGCAGCCTTCGACGATGAGCGCGCGATCCGGTGGCACGAGCCCGGCGTCGCGCATGCTCCGCGGGCGGTCCTGCGCCCAGTCCCACCGGCGGTACAGACCGAGAAGGCCGCGGGCGTGCGGCTCGAGGACGCCCGTCACGAGCATGCGCGACGCGGCCGCGAGGCCGTCCCATCCCGGGTAGAAGTCGTCCATCGCCACGACGCGCGGCGCGCGCTCAAGCGGCCAGCGCCCCGCGAGCAGCGCCGCCATGGTGGTCTTGCCCGAGCCGCTGCGGCCGTCGATCAGCACGCGCGGCCGCTCAGAGTCCAGAGCGGCGACCGCGGCGAGGACCTCGCCGAGCGCCGCCTCGAGCGCCGCGCCGAACGGGTCGCTACTTCTTGAGGGCACGGATGATCTTGCGCAGCGCCCCGCCCGCCACCCAGACGAACGGGATGCCGACCGCGAGCAGCGCGATGAGATTCGGCTCGAAGCGCAGCTCGCCGTCGCGGCGCACGTACGCGCCGACGGGCGCCGTGAAGCCGCCGCCCCCTCCGCCGCCGTTGCCCGCCTCGTCCGAGCCGCCGCCGAAGCCCGACCACGTGGCGGCGACCGGGATGATCTTCTCGCCGTCGACGTCCTGCTGCTCTCCGTACGACGCGTTCACGCCGAGCTGAGACGAGATCCTGCCGAGTTCGATCGCGATGTTGGGCATGAGGCCACGTTACCCGCCTTCGCCCCGCGCGACGAGACCCGATCGCGATGCGACCGCCCCGTCAGTCCGAGTCCTCCGGCGGCCGCGGATGCGCGGGCAGCCGCGGGTTCCGTTCGCGCCCGAGGAACGCCGCACGCGTGAGCGCGCCCGACCCGAACCGGGCCACAGCCTCGTCCAGCGCGCCCTCCGCGCGGCGCCAGTCCTCGTCGTCGTCCCACAGCGCCGGCGTCGAGCCTCCTGCGGGCTGCAGCCGCTCCGCCCGCACCCCGATCAGGCGAACCGGTGCGCGAAGCTCGACGGCGGCGAACAGGTCGCGCGCGGCCGTCCCGATGCGCTGGCCAAGGTCGGTCGGCTCGGCGAGCGTGAGCGACCGCGTGAGGGTCGAGAAGTCCGAGAACCGCACCTTGATGGCCACGCCCGCGGCCTCCCATCCGGCGCGGCGCAGGCGCACGGCCACGCGATCCGCCAGCCGCAGCAGCTCGGCGCGCAGGAAGTCCGGATCGGCCACGTCCTCCATGAACGTCTCCTCGTGGCCGACGCTCTTCTCCGCCCGCTCCGTCTCCACCTCGCGCACGTCGATGCCGCGGGACCTTTCCGAGATCCGCTGCGCGGCCGCCTGGCCCACCGCCCTCGCCAGCACCGCCACGGGCGTGCGCCGGATGTCGCCGATCGTGCGGATGCCGCGGCCCTCCAGCGTCTCGGCCGTCTTCGGTCCCACGCCCCACATCGCGCGCACCGACCGCGGCTCGAGGAAGTCGAGCGTGTCGGACGCTGCGACGACGAGCAGCCCGTCGGGCTTGGACAGCGTCGACGCCATCTTGGCCACGTGCTTGCTGGCCGCCACGCCGATGCTGCACGTGATGCCGACCTCGTCCTGCACGCGCGCGCGGATCATCCGGGCGATCTGCGCGGGGCTCCCCCACAGCCGACGGGCGCCGCGCACGTCGAGGAACGCCTCGTCGATCGACAGCGGCTCGACCAGCGGCGTGATGCTGCGGAAGATCTCCATGACCTGCGCGGAGATCGCGCGGTAGCGCTCGAAGTGCGGCAGCACGATCGTCGCCTGCGGGCACAGCCGCAGCGCCTGGCTCACGGGCATGGCCGAGCGCACGCCGTAGCGGCGCGCCTCGTACGACGCGCTCGAGACGACGGAGCGGCCCTCCGGCGCCCCGATGATGATCGGCTTGCCCCGCAGCGACGGATCGTCGAGCACCTCGACGGCCGCGTAGAACGCGTCCATGTCGACGTGCAGGATGCCGGTGCCGGAGTCGTCGGCACCGGGAGGCGAGACCAGCCGCCCCGATCCGTCCGCACGCCCCATGCGTCCATTCTCCCGCGGGCCGCCGACAGTGCGCGCCGGCCCGCGGGAGATCTGGCTACTGCGCGGCGCGCTCCAGGATCAGCTCGCGCACGCGGGCGGCATCGGCCTGGCCCTTCATCGCCTTCATGACGGCCCCGATGATCGCGCCGGCGGCCTGCACCTTGCCGCCCTGGATCTTCTCGAGCACGTCGGGCTGAGCGGCGAGGGCCTCGTCGATCGCGGCGATGAGCGCGCCGTCGTCCGAGACGACGGCCAGCCCGCGGGCGTCGACGACCTCCTGCGGCGTGCCCTCCCCCGCGATGACGCCCTCGAGCACCTGACGAGCGAGCTTGTCGGTGAGGGTGCCGGCGTCGATCAGCCGCTGCAGCGCCGCCACGTCGGCGGGCGAGACGAGCTCGGCGGGCTCGCGTCCCTCGGCGTTCGCGATGCGCGTGATCTCGCCCGTCCACCACTTGCGCGCGGCCTGCGGGGCGGCGCCGGCCGCGACCGTCGCCTCGACCTCGGCCAGGAGCCCGCCGTTGGCGACGTCCTGGAACTCCAGGTCGGTGAAGCCCCATTCGGCCTTCAGTCGGCGGCGCCGGGCCGCCGGGGGCTCGGGCAGTGCGGCGCGCAGCTCCTCGATCAGCTCGGCCGTCGGCTCGACCGGCAGCAGATCGGGCTCCGGGAAGTAGCGGTAGTCGTCGGCGTCCGACTTGGGGCGTCCGGGCGAGGTGACGCCCGTGTCCTCGTGCCAGTGCCGCGTCTCCTGCACGATGCGGCCGCCGTCCGCGAGGATCGCGGCCTGGCGCTGGATCTCGTAGCGCACGGCGCGCTCGACCGAGCGCATGGAGTTGACGTTCTTCGTCTCCGTGCGGGTGCCGAGCTTCTCGGCGCCGCGGCGACGCAGCGAGACGTTGGCGTCGCAGCGGATGTTGCCGCGCTCCATGCGCGCCTCACTGATGCCGAGCCCGATCGCGATGTCGCGGATGGTCGCGAGGTACGCCTTCGCCAGCTCGGGTGCGCGGTGCTCGGCGCCGAGGATCGGCTTCGTGACGATCTCGACGAGCGGCACGCCGGCGCGGTTGTAGTCGACGAGCGAGTGCTCGGCGCCCTGGATGCGGCCGGTCGATCCGCCGACGTGCGTGAGCTTGCCGGCGTCCTCCTCCATGTGCGCGCGCTCGATCGGGATCGTGTACGTCGTGCCGTCCGACAGCTCGACCTCCACCGAGCCCTCGAAGGCGATCGGCTCGTCGTACTGGCTGATCTGGTAGTTCTTGCCGAGGTCGGGGTAGAAGTAGTTCTTCCGCGCGAAGCGGCTCGACGGCGCGATCGAGCAGCCCAGCGCCAGCCCGAGGCTGATCGACTTGCGCACCGCCTCGCCGTTGACGACGGGCAGCGAGCCGGGCAGCCCCATGTCGACGGGCGCGACGAGCGTGTTCGGGCCCGCGTCGTGGTTCTCGGTGTGGGCGGGGTTGCCCGCCGACGAGAACATCTTGGTCCGCGTGTTGAGCTCGACGTGCACCTCGAGACCGATCACCGGCTCGTACAGCTCGAGCGCCTTGTCGAAGTCCATGAGTTCCGCGTGGGCCATGGGTTCAATCCTAGGTCGTCGCCGCGGTGTCCCCGATCCGCGGAACCGCCCCGGCCGGCGCGAGGAACGCGGCGGTGAGCGCCGCGACGGCATCCGACGCCGCGTGCTCGCGCAGCAGCGCCTCGGCCCCGCCGTGGCGCGCGTCGATCCGCTCGAGGGCGCCCCGCAGCAGCTCGGGCGGCGACGACACGGCCCGGTGCGCCGCGCCGCCAGGCAGCCGCGACAGGTCGGTGCCCGCGAAGAGGTCGCGGAGGTATGCCGCCCCCAGCACCTGCTCCGAGCGGGCGAAGTCGGCCAGCACGTCGGTGCGCGCGACACCGAGCGCCTCGAGGATGAGCGCCGTGACGACGCCGGTTCGGTCCTTCCCGGCCGTGCAGTGCACGAGCACCGGCCCGGGCGCGCTCGCGACCGTCTCGACCGCCGCCACGACGTCGGCGAGATGGCGGTCGATCATCACGTCGTACAGCTCGGCGAGGGTCTGGAAGCGGATGCTCGCCAGGCGGCCGCCGAAGACCGGCGCCTCCCGCACGTCGATCCCCGCCCGCTCCCAGACCGCGGGACTCAGCTCGCGCTCCCGGGGATCGCGCAGGTCGATCACGGTGGCGACGCCGAGGGAGCGCACGAGCTCGGCGATGCGGGCATCATCGCGCAGGGGCGCGGCCGAGCGATACAGGCGCCCCGGCGCGACGACGCCCTCCCGCGCCGGTAGCCCCCCGACGTCGCGGAGGTTGTGCAGCACGGCGCTCATGCCATGCCCCGGGTTCCGAGCACGGGCCGCCGCGGCAGGCGGGGAATGCTGTCGATCAGGCCGCGCGTGTACGGATGCTGCGGGCGCTCGAGGATCGCCTCGGTGTCGCCCTGCTCGACCACGCGCCCGCGGTGCATCACGGCGGTGTCCGCGCACAGCCGGTGCACGATACCGAAGTCGTGCGACACGACGACGAGCGTGACGCCCTCGTGCTCCGCGAGCCGCCGCAGCAGCCGGATGACGTTGCGCCGCACCGAGACGTCCAGCGCCGACACCGGCTCGTCGGCGACGATCACCTCGGGGCGCGGCCCGATCGCCCGCGCGATCGCCACGCGCTGGCGCTGACCGCCCGAGAGCTCGTGGGGCCAGCGCCGCGCGAGCTCCGGTTCGAGCTCCACGGCCGCGAGCACCTCCGCCACCCGCGGCCGGGAGTCGACGCGCGGCTCGAGGATGCGCAGCGGCTCGGCGACGATGTCGCCCACCCGCATCCGGGGGTTGAGCGAGGCGAAGGGGTCCTGGAGCACGAGCTGCACGCGGCGGCGGAACCGCCGGGCGCCCGCCCCGCCGCGGGGCCCGGACGGCACCGGCTCGCCGCGGTACGCGACGGTGCCGGCGGTCGGCGTGAGCAGGCCGAGCAGCACGCGCGTGAGCGTGGTCTTGCCGGAGCCCGACTCGCCCACGATGCCGAGGCTGCGCCCCTGCTCGACGGCGAGCGAGACGCCCTCGAGCGCCGCGGCCGACCGGCGGGCGTAGCGATGGCTCACCTCGTGCAGGCGGAACAGCTCGGTCATGCGGCCACCTCCGCCTTCTCCTCGTGCGCGGGCTGCCAGCTCGTCTCGTACGCCGCGTCGACGAGCATCGCGGTGTACGCGTCGGCCGGCGCGTCGATGAGCTGCCGCGGCGTGCCCTCCTCGACGATCCGTCCGCGCCGCATCACGACGATCCGATCGCACGTCTGCATGGCGACCGCCATGTCGTGCGTCACGAGGAGCAGGCCGCTTCCCGCCGCCGCGCACCGCTCCTCGAGCAGCCGGAGCACGCGGGCCTGCACCGTGACGTCGAGGGCCGTCGTCGGCTCATCGGCCACCACGAGCGACGGCCCCGCCGCCATGGCGCCCGCGATCACCACGCGCTGCCGCTGGCCGCCCGAGAGCTCGTGCGGGTAGCGGTGCACGATCGCCTCGGGCTCGGGAAGGCCCACCTCCGCCGCCAGGCGGTGCGACTCGCGCAGCCGCTCGGCGCGCGAGAGGCGTCGCCGCGCCATCAGTCCGCTGACGAGCTGGCGCCCCACCGTCTGCAGCGGATCGAGGGCCGTCGCCGGTTCCTGGAACACCATGCCGATGCGCGCGCCACGGAGGGCGGACAGCCGCCGCTCGTCCGCGCCGACGATCTCCTCGCCCTCGAACACGATGCTGCCGGCCACGGTGGCCGCGGACGGCAGGAGCCCGCTGAGGGCGAAGCACGTGAGTGACTTGCCGCTGCCGGATTCCCCGATGAGCCCCACGCGCTCCCCGGGTGCGACGGCGAACGAGACACCGTCGACGAGGCGCCGCCCGCCGATCTCGATCGTGAGGCCGGTGATGTCGAGAAGGCTCACAGCGTGGCTCCCTTGGGTTCGGGGCGCGCCGCCGCCGCGTCCTCGGCCGGCGTCGCGCGCGATCGCGGGTCGAGGACGTCGCGCAGGGCGTCGCCGAGCAGGTTGAATCCGAGCACCACGATCACGATCGCCACAGCCGGGGCGATGAGGTACTCGGGGCGGACGACGATCTGCGACTGCAGATCGGCAAGCGAGCGCCCCCAGCTGGGCGTGGGCGGCGGCGTGCCGAAGCCGAGGTAGCTCAGCCCGGCCTCCGCCAGCGCGGCCGCCGCCATGATCTGCGTTGTGCGCACGATGAGGGTCGGCCCTACCGCCGGCAGCGCGTGCCGGGTCACGATGCGCCAGGTGCCGGCGCCGGCGGCGGTGGCGAGCAGCACGTGGTCGCTCAGCAGCGCACGGCGCAGCTCGGGCAGCACGGTCCGCGCGACGACGACCGACGCCGCCAGGCCGATCGAGATCGCGGCGACCCACGTCGACGCCCCGAATCCGGTGACGAGGATGATCGCGACGATCAGCGTCGGGAACGCGATCGCGATGTCGACGGCGCGCTCCAGCAACGACGACAGCGGTCGCGGCGTGAGCGCGAGGGCGAAGGCGATCGCGACGCCGAGAGCGGTCGCGATCCCGGTGGCCACGACCGTGGCGAGGAGGGTCACGCGCGCGCCCACGAGGAGCATGCTCACCTGATCCCGACCGAGCGAGTCGGTGCCCAGAGGGTGCGCGGGCGAGAACGGCTCCCAGCCGGCGGCGGGGTCGACGGCGAGCGGGTCGTACGGCGTCCACACGAGCGAGAGCACCGCGCTGCCGAGGAGCAGGACGACCGCGATGAGCCCGAAGACGCCACCGGGGCGGGACAGCAGCCGGCGGATCATGCGCGGGCCGCCCGGAGCCGGGGATCGACGATCCGGTACACGAGGTCGAGGAGGAGGGTCATGATCATGATGGTCGCCGTCAGCACGAGCAGCGTGCCCTGCACCTTTCCGAGGTCGCGCGTGTCGACATCCGCCAGGATCATCGATCCGATGCCCGGCAGGGCGAACACCCGCTCGACGATCACCGCGCCGGTGATGAGTCCCGCGGCCTCCAGCCCGACGACGGCGATGAGCGGCAGTGCCGTGTTCCGCAGGCCCTGGCGCAGCACGATCGCCGGCAGCCGCCACCCGCGCGAGCGCGAGGTGCGCACCCAGTCCTGCGCAAGCGCGTCCGCCGTGGCGGAGCGCACGAACCGCGCCAGCACGGCCGCCTGGGGCACGGCAAGCGTGACGGCGGGCAGCAGCAGCGATGCGAGGGCGCCGGCCGGGTCGCCCCACCGCTCCCGCGGGAATCCCTGCACGGGCAGGAGGTCGAGCTGCACAGCGAAGACGGTCACGAGCAGCAGGCCCAGCACGAAGGCGGGCACGGCGAGCCCGAGCTGCGTGAATGCGCCGATGAGCTGTCCGTACCAGCGCTCGCGGCCGACGGCGGCGAGGATGCCAAGCGGCAGCGCCACGAGCACGCTCATCGTCAGCGCCAGCAGGCACAGCGGCAGGGTGACCTGCATCTTCTCCCCGATCGCGGCGGCGACGGGACGGTTGTCGAGCAGCGAGACGCCGAGGTCGCCGCGGAGCGCGCCACCGAGCCACTCGAGGTAGCGCACGATCGCGGGACGATCGAGCCCCAGCTCGGCGCGGATGAGCGCCACCTGCTCGGCCGACGCGTCGATCCCCGCCCTGGTGAGCGCGAGATCGCCGGGCAGCAGGTCGATCGCGAAGAAGATCACGGCACTCGCGACGAGCAGCGACACCGCGAGCACGGCGAGCTGACCGAGGACCAGCCGCAGCGTGGCATGGTCGCGCGTCGATCGCGGCGACGGCGGTGCCGTGGAGACGTCCCGCTCCACGGCACCGCGCTCGGTCGTGATGGTCACCGCGCGGCGACCTGGATCCCGGACACGGGCAGGCGGTTCGCGATGCCGTCGACCGGGAAGCCGGTGACGTCGGCGCTCGCCACGATCGTGGCCGTCGGCGAGAAGAGCCAGTCGCTCACGGCCTGCTCGCTGATGTGGCGCGCGAGCTCGCGCAGCTTCTCGTTGCGCTCCTCGAGCTCAAGCGCCTCGCGGGCGTCCGCCACGAGCTGCTGCGCCGTCGCGTCGTCGTAGTTCCAGTAGTAGTCCGGGTTGCTGTAGTTCTTCGCGAGCGCCGGCGCGACGTGGAGCACCATCGTCATCTCGTAGTCGCCGCCCGTGAACACCTGCTCCAGCCAGCTCGAGAACTCCATCTGCTCGATCGTCACGTCGATGCCCACCTCGGCCAGCTGGGCGGCGACGTACTCGCTGATGCGGGTGTCGTACGTGTTCGAGACGCGGAAGGTGAGCTCGAGGTCCTCCTGGCCCGCCTCGGCCAGCAGCTCGCGCGCCGACTCGGGGTCGTACGCGTCGATGTCGGTCAGGTCCTCGTACCAGGGGTCGGCCGGGCTGGCCATGCTGCCCACGCGGGTGGCCTGGCCGCCGAGCACCTCGATGAGACCGTCCTTGTCGATCGCGCGGCGGATGGCGTGCCGCACGCGCTCGTCGTTCAGCGGCTCCACCGCGTTGTTGAAGCCGAGCGTCATCCAGCTGCGCGAGTCGCCCTCGGTGAGGGTGAACGCGTCGTCGCCCTCGAACATCGACAGCGTGTCGGCCGTCGTGGTCGTGAGCACGTCGATCTCCCCGGCCAGGAGCGCGTTCGCCGCGGTGGTGGCGTCGGTCATGTAGTGGAACACCACCTCCCGGTTCAGCGGCGCCTCGCCCCAGTAGTCGTCGTTGCGCTCGAGCGTGATCGTGCTGCCCTGGTTCCACTGGGTCACGGTGTAGGGCCCCGTGCCGTTGGTCTCGTTGGCGAGGTCGACGTCCGCCCCCTCCTCGAGAATGACGCCGGCGTTCGACGTCAGGGACTCGAGGAAGTCCGAGTCGCGGGAGGCGAGGGTGATCTCCAGCGTCGAGTCGTCGACGGGGGTGATCTCGTCGATGCCGGCGAAGAGGCCCGCGTCGGGGTTGAGCGAGTCGTCGGCGGCGGCCGCCTCGAGCGACCACACCACGTCGTCCATCGTGAGCGGCGAGCCGCTGTGGAACGCGACGTCGTCGCGGATCGTGAAGGTGTACGTGAGGCCGTCGTCGCTCACCGTCCAGTCCGTCGCGAGCGCCGGCTCGAAGCCGCCCTCGCCGTCCGCGTCGACGAGGCCCTCGTAGACGTTGGGGATGAGCAGCTGCTCGAGCGAGGCGCCGGACTGCGCGCTCACGTCGAGGCTCGTCGGCTCGAGGCCGACCTGGAGGTGGACGGTCGCGTCGGTGTCGGCGGCCGATTCCATTCCGGCCTCCGTGGCGCTCGTGCCGGTCGCCGAGGCGCAGCCGGCGAGGACGAGCCCCGACACCGCGAGCAGCGGCAGGACGAGGAGCTTGCGTGACATGGGCTACCTTTCTGAAGAGCGCCGTGAGGGATCGGCGACCGTTGCGAAGCAGGACATCTAGATGTCTAAACGGGCAACGTGAACGATCGATGACGCGACGGCGACGACGAGGAGAAGGATGGGCCACACACCGCGCACCCGGCAGGGCGGCGTCCCCCTCTACCGGCGCATCGCGACGGAGCTCTGGGATCGGATCCAGAACGGCGCGCTCCAGCCGGGCGATCGCATGCCGAGCGAGGCCGAGCTCGCGGCCGAGTTCGACGTGAACCGGCTCACGGTGCGCCAGGCGGTCGTCGAGCTGCAGCGCCTCGGCGCCGTCGAGATCCGCCGCGGCACGGGCACGTTCGTGGCGACCCCGCCCGATCTCGTCGAGATCATCGCGCGCATCCCGGAGCGCGCGTCGGACGAGGATGCGACGCACGCCGCGCTCGCCGAGCACTCGGACGCCGGCGTGGACGAGCTGCGGCCGACGCGGCCGCTGCGACGCGTCGAGGAGCGGATCGTCGCCGTCACGGACGCGGCAGGGCGGCACGCCGACCTGGCCGCACAGGAGCTCGAGCTCGCCGCCGCCGACCTGTTCCGCCTCGACACCGTCATGGTCCGTGCCGGCCAGGCGTGGATCGTGAACAGCTACTGGTTCCCCCGGCGCCTCGAGGCGGTCGTCGACGCGCTGGCGGACCACGGCATGGTCATCGCCACGCTCCGCGACGGACTCGGGCTGGATCTGTCGTACCGGTGGCGCGCGTTCTCGGCCGTCGCGGCCGACTACGAAGAGGCGCGCCTGCTCGACGTGCCCACCGGCACGGCCCTGCTCGTGCGCGACGGCGTCACGGCGGATGCCACGGGTGATCCCGTGTTCTACGTGCGCCGGCGCCTGCGCGGCGACAACGCGAAGTTCGTGCTGCGGTACGGGTCCTGACCGCCGGCCACGGGCGGTCGCCGGTCAGGACCCGTGCGCGATCAGCCCAGCGCCGGGGCGCGGTCCAGCAGCGGGCCGCCCCACTCGTCGAGCAGCAGCGCCTCGAGCGCCGCACCCACCCGGTACAGTCGTGCGTCCTCTCGCGCGGGGGCGAGGAACTGGATGCCCACGGGGAGCCCGTCCTCGGCCGCGAGGCCCGACGGCACCGAGATGCCGGGCACGCCCGCGAGGTTCGCGGGAATCGTCGTGAGGTCGTTGAGGTACATCGCGAGCGGGTCGTCGATCTTCTCGCCGAGCTTGAACGCCGTGGTCGGCGCCGACGGCGTCGCGATCACGTCGACCTGTGCGAACGCCTCGGCGAAGTCGCGCTGGATGAGCGTGCGCACCTTCTGGGCGCTGCCGTAGTAGGCGTCGTAGTAGCCGGCCGACAGCGCGTAGGTGCCGAGGATGATGCGGCGCTTGACCTCGGGGCCGAAGCCCGCGTCGCGCGTGGCCGACATGACGTCCTCCACGGTGCCGCCGGGCACGTCGAGGCGCATGCCGAAGCGCACGGAGTCGAACTTGGCGAGGTTGCTCGACGCCTCGGCGGGCAGGATCAGGTAGTACGCCGCCACGGCGTACTCGAAGTGCGGGGCGCTGATCTCGACGATCTCGGCGCCCTGCGCCTCGAGCCGCGCGAGCGCCTCGCGGAACGATGCCGCGACGCCCGGCTGGAAGCCGGCGTCGGGCAGCTCCTTCACCACACCGATCCGCAGGCCCTTGAGCACCTCGCCCGAGGCGCCCTCCGCCGCGGCGAGGGCCATGGACGGCCACTCGCCGGGGATCGAGGTGGAGTCGTTCGGATCGTGCCCCGCGATGATGTCCTGCAGGAGGCCCGCGTCGGCGACCGTGCGGGTGACGGGGCCGACCTGGTCGAGGCTGGAGGCGAGCGCGATCGCACCGTAGCGGCTCACGGCGCCGTACGTCGGCTTCACGCCGACCGTGCCGGTGACGTGCGCGGGCTGGCGGATCGATCCGCCCGTGTCCGATCCGAGCGCCAGCGGAGCCTCGAACGCCGCGACGGCCGCGGCCGAGCCACCGCCCGATCCGCCGGGGATCCGGTCGAGGTCCCACGGGTTGCGCGTCGGGCCGTATGCCGAGTGCTCCGTCGACGAGCCCATCGCGAACTCGTCCATGTTGGTCTTGCCCAGCGGCACGAGCCCGGCGGCGCGGGCGCGGGCGACGACCGTGGCGTCGTAGGGCGACATGTACCCCTCGAGGATCCGCGATCCCGAGGTGGACGGCATGTCGGTGGTGACGAGCACGTCCTTGATCGCCAGCGGCACGCCCGCGAGCGGCGGCAGCTCCTCCCCCGCGGCACGGCGCTCGTCGATCGAGCGGGCCACGTCGAGGGCGTGGTCGCTCACATGCAGGAACGCGCCCACGCTGCCGTCCACCGCGGCGATGCGGTCGAGGTGCGCCTGCGTAGCGTCGACGCTCGAGATCTCGCCGTCGGCGAGGTGCGCGGCCAGCTCGGCCGCCGACATCCGGATGACGTCGTCCATCACTGCTCCTCGCCCAGGATCGCGGTCACGCGGAACCGGTCGCCGTCCCGGTCGGGCGCGTTCTGCAGCGCCTCCTCGACCGTGAGCATGTTGCCGGGCTCATCGGGCCGGTAGACGTTCTGCATCGGGATCGGGTGGCTCGTCGCGGGGACGTCGGCGGACGCGACCTCGCTGACCTTGGCGATGTTCTCGACGATCACGTCGAGCTCGCGGGTGAGGCGCGTCACCTCCTCGTCGCTCAGCTGGATCCGGGCGAGCACACCGAGATGGCGCACGAGATCGGGAGTGATTTCAGACACCCCACGAGTCTAGTCGCGCTCAGTCCTCGTCCTGCTCGGCCAGCACCCGGGCGGGCATGCCGTCGCGCGCCGCCTTCTTCGTCGCCGCGAGGATCTCCGGCTGGTCGGCGTACTCCTCGTCGGCGATCTCGTCCATCTGCCGCTGCCACTCGCGCAGCGCGAGATCATGCGCCTTCAGCAGCGCCCTGCCGAGGCTCGCCGGCGGCTCCTGCGGCGCCCACTCGGCGAACTCGACGGCCTGGAGCAGACCCGACGCGTCCAGCTCCACCCGCACCTCGCGGCGCGGCGACCATGCCGAGGGACGCAGCGCCGTCATGCGCGCGGCCGCGCCCTGGGCGGCCGCGAGCCGCGCCCCCGCCTGCTCGCGCAGCTTGGCGATGTGCTCTCGTGCCTCGTCGGCGTCGCGGAAGATCATGCGCGCTCCTCCCCCGTGGTCGCGGCGCCCTGCCGCGACGGGAGCATCGCCAGCAGCCGCCTGCGCAGCGTGTCGTCGTGCAGCGCGGCCGCGCCACCCGCGCTCACCATCGCGGGACGCCGCCGCTCGCGAGCCTCGCGCACCGTGGCCATGACGATCTCCTCGAGCTCGCCGGCCTCCAGCTCGGCGATCGACGGCGCGAAGCGCACCTCCGCCAGCAGCCCACGCTCGTCCAGCGTGACCGCCACCTCGCGGTCGGCCGATTCCACCGTCGTCGGGGCGACCTCGGCGACCTCCTGCTGCATGCGCAGCGCCCGCTCCAGCTGCGCCGCGATCTGCTGCTGGACCTGTGCGTACTCGCGTCCGGCGTCCGTCATGTCGTCTCGCTCTCGATCCGTGTTCCTGCGAAGTCGGGTGCCCGGTGGTCGCGCGCGCCGCCGGTCACCGGAGGGTGCCCTGCATCAGCTGCGCGTACCGCACGCCCAGGCCGTGGGCGAGCTCCAGCCGCTGGATGTCGCTCTCGACGTTGAACGAGAGCTGGTCGCAGACGTACACCGTCTGGCCCGCCGAGGCGATGAGCATGCGCGTGCGCCGCGCCCCGGCGGGCGCCGCCGGCGCGCCGGCCTCGAGCAGGGGGCCCAGCACGCTCTGCAGCGCCGCGACGCCGGCCGGCTCGCACCAGATGTGCGTGCCCCCCGCGCGCTCGAGGTGCGTCATGCCCCGCACATGGGGCGTGAAGTAGGCGCGGCGCTTCAGGTCGTAGACCGCGTCGAACCAGCGGCCGCTCCCCATCATCACGTAGGCGCGCGGCACCGCGACGCCGGCGTCGACCGCGCTCACGCTGCGGAAGAACTGCGAGGGATGCACCCCGCCCACGAACGGGGCACGATCGTGCACGTACGCGTTCCTGCCGCCGAACGGCCCCGTGATCTCGTCCTCGACCGTGACGTCGACGCGCGCCAGCACGCCCGAGAGGATGTCCGGACGGATCGACGCGGTCGGGGCGTAGGACCAGCCGTGGGCGGCCGCCCACTCCCGCCGGCCCTCGCGCAGCGCTTCCCTCATGACAGGCACCGTACCGCGGACGTCATCCGACGTTCCCGAGCGCGACGATCGTCGCGAGCGCCTTCTGGATGGCGCCGATCGCCTCGACGAGCTCGTCGGCCAGCATCGCGCCCTTGCTGATGACGGTGACCAGCTCGTCCATCACGGTCGCGACATCGCCCGCCGTCTTCGCGATCGCGGTGCACGCCTGCGTGATGACGGCCGGCAGCGCGATGCCGCCGCTCGCCACCGTCTCGATGACGTAGATGATGAGCTTGCCGACGAGGTCGGCGATGATCGCCTTGGCGAGGTCGCGGATGGCGGCGACGACCTCCGACGCGATGATCATCCCGGATCCGATCCCGGCCGCACCGACGGCGAGACCCGCGGCTGCCTCGTGAAGCCGGCTCAGCGCCTCGCGGTACGCATCTCCCGCGGCACCGACCCAGACGGACACGGACTCGGTGATCAGCTGCTGGATCTCGGTGGCCTTCAGCTCCAGGGCGCCGGACACGTTCGTCCAGGTCTGGCCGAGGCTCTCGACCAGAGCCGGATTGCCCGCGAGCAGGTCGAGCTGCATCGGCAGCGGCGGCACATAGTCGAGCAGGAACGAGGCGACGGACGACGCGAGCGTGCCGAACGGGTCGATGACGGCGGCCGCGGTCGACGCGACCCCGGCGCCGACGGCGAGGAGGCCGCTGGCCCAGTCGCCCTCGCCGAACTCGCGCGCCGCCGACACGATCTCGGCGGCGATCGGGATGTTCGACGCGATCGAGCCCAGCGGGTCCTGGATGAGCGACTCGTACGTGTGCAGGAAGTCGCCGGCGTCGGTGGCGATCAGATCGTTCACGCGGTGTCTCCGTTCCGCATCGATGCGCGCGCGGCGCCGGGATCACGCAGGGATGACATCGGGACCTCCATCGGTGCGGGGCGGGAAGTACGGCGCCGGCCGCACATCGGGCTGGATCGGGTCGTAGCGCGGAATGTGCGGCTGCGACGGCCCGGGCGGCAGGTGCGGCATGGGCGGACGCGATCCGTCCGGATCGAGTGGGCGATACGGCGAGCTCGGGTCGAAGCCGCGCCACCGCTCGGCGCTGTCCTCGTCGGCGCGGCGATACTCGTCGCATGCCTCACGGGCGCGGGACGCGAGGCGCTCGAGCGCCTCGATGAGCGCGTTGATGCCGGCGCCCTCTCGCGTGCCGAGATACGTGGCGGCCGGAGTGAAGAACGAGCACAGCAGCCCGAACGCCGCCGGCGTCAGCGCGAGGTTGAACGTCGCCGCTCCCCGGATGTCGCCGAAGCCGTCCGACACCGACTGCACGGCGCCGCCCGCGCGGCACATGCCCTCCAGCTCGACCTCGAAGCCCTGTGCCTGCATCGAAGACTCCCCCCGTCTGTCGTCACCCCGTGCGGGTGTCCTCCCGTCACGATACGGCGACCGCGCGAATCCCGCGATGAGTACAACTCCCCATGCCGGCCTCGTGCCGTCAGCCGCCGAGCTTCTCCTGGAGCTGCTGCTTCACCTGGCGGCGCAGCACCTTGCCGATCATGGACTTCGGCAGCTCGTCGACCACGACGAGTCGCCGCGGCGCCTTGTAGGGCGTGAGCACCTTCTTCACGAACGACCGCACCTCCTCCGGGTCGAACTCGGGGGTGCCGTCGAGCACGACCGCCGCGACGACCTCCTCGCCGTTCGTGCCCGGCATGCCGACGACGGCGGCGTCCGCGATGGCCGGGTGCTGGCGCAGCGCGCTCTCCACCTCGGTGGGCGCCACGTTGAAGCCGCCCGTGATGATGAGCTCCTTGAGGCGGTCGACCACGCGGAAGAAGCCGTCCTCGTCCATCTCGACGATGTCGCCCGTGCGGAACCAGCCGTCGAGGAAGACGCGCTCGGTCTCCTCGGGCTTGCCGTAGTACCCGCCGAAGACCTGCGGTCCGCGCACGACGAGCTCGCCCGCCTGCCGCTGCGGCACGTCCTCGCCCGTGTCGGGATCCACGACGCGGCATTCGGTGCCCGGCAGCGGCAGGCCGATGGAGCCGGCCTTGCGGTGCGGCGCGACGGGATTCACGATGAGCACCGGCGAGCACTCCGACAGGCCGTAGCCCTCGACGAGGTAGCCCTTCGTCTCGGCCTCCCACGGCTCGACGAGCGCCGGGTCGAGCGCCATGGCGCCGGACACGCCGATCCGCGTGCCCTCGAGCGAGACGCCCTTCTCCTGCGCGCGGGCGAGCAGGCGCTGCGCGATCGGGGGCACCGCCGGCAGCACGGTCGCGGGGTGCTTCTTCGTGACGGCGAGCACCATGTCCGGGTCGAACTTCGGGAACAGCACGAGCCGCGCGGCCTGCGACATCGCGAACGTGAGGCAGAGCGTCAGTCCGTATGCGTGGAACATCGGCAGCACGGCGTAGACGACGGTGCCGAGCCCGCGCTTCACCTCGGGGATCCACGCGCGCGCCTGCGCCGCGTTCGCGAGCAGGTTGCGGTGCGTCAGCGCGGCCCCCTTGGGGTCGCCGGTCGTGCCGCTCGTGTACTGGATGATCGCGACGTCGTCCGTTTCCGGGCCGGGCAGGTCGGGGTCGAGCGGCGCGTGCCCCACGATCCGCTCCCACGCGACGGCACCGCGCACCGGCTCCGTGAGCTGCCGACGCGACTCCCGCAGCTTCGGGATCGGCAGCCGCAGCGCGAACTGCATGACGGCGGGCATGCCCTTCGTCACGTCGACGGAGACGAGCGTCTCGACGGCGAGGTCGGCGGGGAACTCCTGGACGGTCTTGGCGACCTTGCTCCACACGATCGCGTGCTTGGCGCCGTGGTCCTCGAACTGCTTGCGCAGCTCGCGCGGCGTGTAGAGCGGGTTGTGCTCGACGACGATCGCGCCCAGGCGCAGCACGGCGTAGAACGCGATGATGTGCTGCGAGCAGTTCGGCAGGATGATCGCGACCGGGTCGCCCTTGCGCACGCCCTGCGCGCGCAACCCGGCGGCGGCGCGCTCGATGGCGGCGGCCAGCGCCGCGTAGGTCGTCACACGGCCGAAGAACTGCAGCGCCGGGGCGTCGGGGAAGTCGCGCGCCGAGTCGGCGACGAGATCCATCAGCGAGCCGGAGATCGGCGCCAAGTCCTCGGGCACGCCCTCGGCGTACGAGGCGGTCCACGGGCGGGGCGGATCGAACACGGTGGTCACCCTGCCATCGTACGGGGCGGTCCCGCCGACGGCCGGACGGCGCCCTGCCCGCGCGGAACGCGTGCGAGCATGGCGCCGCCGGGCCCGTACGTCAGGACTCGCGGCTCGGGCGCACGCCCTCGAGCACGATGGCGCCGGTGCGCGTGAACTCGTCCTGGATGTCGTCCTGGCCGGCCCCCTCCGCGCGGAAGGTGGCCAGGCTCACGACGATCGCCGCGAGCAGCGCGAGGACGAAGCCGGGCAGCAGCTCGTAGAGGTCCGAGACGGGCGCGGGCAGGTACTGCCACGTGAAGACGACCACCGAGCCCACGACCATTCCGGCCAGCGCACCCCAGGTCGTCAGCCGGCGCCAGAACAGCGACAGCAGGATGAGCGGACCGAACGCCGCGCCGAAGCCCGCCCACGCGAAGCCCACGAGCGCGAGGATCGAGCTGTTGGGATCGAGTGCCAGCACCATCGCCACGATCGAGACGACGAGCACACCGGCGCGCCCGAGCCAGAGGCCGCCCTGCGCGGAGGGCTTGCGGCGGAAGAAGGCCTGGGCGATGTCGTCGACGAGCGCCGAGGAGGAGACGATCAGCTGGCTGGAGATGGTCGACATGATGGCGGCGACGACGGCGGCCAGTACGAGACCCGCGATGAACGGGTGGAACAGCGTCTGCGCCATCACGAGCACGACCGTCTCGGCCGTGACGTCGTCGAGCACGACGCCCTGCTGGCGCAGGTACGCGATGCCGATGAAGCCGGCGAGCACCGTGCCCAGCAGCGAGACGACCATCCAGCCCATGCCGATGCGCCGGGCGACCTTCGCCTCCTTCGCGCTGCGCAGCGCCATGAAGCGCACGATGATGTGCGGCTGACCGAAGTAGCCGAGGCCCCAGGCGACGGCCGAGACGACGGCGAGCACGCTCGCGCCCGTCACCTCGCCGCCGAACCACGACGCCTGCTCCGCGGTGAGCTGCCCCGTCACCTCGTCGAGGCTGCCGACGGCGACGAACGCGAGGATCGGGACCGCGATGAGGGCGAGCATCATCATGATGCCCTGCACGAAGTCGGTGAACGAGGCACCGAGGAAGCCGCCGAACAGCGAGTACAGCACGGTGATGCCGCCCACGAGGAGCATGCCGATGAGGTAGACGTTCGCGTCCTCGCCGAACAGGGCGCCGAACGAGCTCGCGAAGAACTTGCCGCCGGCGACCATGCCGCTGGACACGTACAGCGTGAAGAAGACGAGGATGACGATGCCGGCGACGATCCGCAGCACGCGCGAGCGGTCGTGCAGCCGGTTCTCGAAGAAGGTGGGGACGGTGAGCGCGTTGCCGGCCACCTCGGTGTACGCGCGCAGACGCGGCGCGACGAGCTTCCAGTTCAGGTAGGCGCCGACCGTGAGGCCGATGGCCATCCACGCCTCCATGAGGCCGGAGAGGTAGATCGCGCCGGGCAGGCCCATCATGAGCCAGCCGGACATGTCGGAGGCGCCGGCGCTGAGCGCGGCGACCGGTGCGGGCAGGTTGCGGCCCCCGAGGACGTAGTCCTCGTCGCTCTTGGTCTGTGTGAACCCGTAGAAGCCGATGGCGATCATGGCCGCGAAGTACACGGCGAGGGCGATGAGATAGACGACGGTGTCGGACATGACAGGAGATCCTCCCTGATCGGTGCAGCCGCCACGATACGGCCAGACGCTGACGGGGTCTCGGATCTCGGCTTGCTAGACACGCGCGCGTCGCGCGCACGCGTAGGGAGAAGGAGCGGTCGAGGCAAGCCGGCCGCCCCGGCGCCGCGCCCGCCGGGGCGGCCGCGCCGGCCTCACCAGCGGTCGTGCACGAGCGGGCGGATCGCCTCGTCGTAGAGGTCGCGCACGCCGTCGAGGAACTCCTGCGGCAGCGGGCCGACCTCACCGGCGGCGGCGTTCGCCCTCGCCTGCTCCGGGTTGCGGGCACCGGGGATGACGGTGGTCACCCCGGGCTGCTGCGCCACCCACGCCAGGGCGGCGGTGGCGGGCTCGAGGCCCGCGGCGCGCGCGAGCTCGGCGAAGCGGCCGGCCGCGTCGACGCCGACCTCGTAGTCGACGCCCGAGAACGTCTCTCCCACGTCGAACGCCTCGCCGCGCCGGTTGTAGGTGCGATGGTCGTTCTCCGCGAACGTCGTCTCGCGCGTGTACCGGCCGCTCAGCAGACCGCTCGCGAGCGGCACGCGCGCGATGATGCCCACGCCCGCGTCGACGGCGGCGGGCAGCACCTCGTCGAGCGGCTTGCGCCGGAAGGCGTTGAGGATGATCTGGACGCTCGCCACCGAGGGCCGCGCGATCGCGCGGCGCGCCTCGGCGACCGTCTCGACGCTCACGCCGTAGCTCGCGATCGCGCCGTCGGCGACGAGGGTGTCGAGGTCGTCGAAGACGCGATCGGTCTCGTACACGTCGCTCGTCGGGCAGTGCAGCTGCACGAGGTCGAGCGTGTCGACGCCGAGGTTGCGGCGGGACCGGTCCGTCCACGCGCGGAAGTTGTCGAGGGTGGCGTGTGCGAGGTCGGGCGCCTCCGCCCGCCGGATCATCTTCGTCGCGACGGTGACGCCCGCCCCGGGGTGCTCGCGCAGCCAGCGGCCGATGAGCTGCTCGCTGCGGCCGTCGCCGTAGACATCGGCGGTGTCGAAGAAGGTCACGCCGGCCTCGTGCGCGGCATCGAGCACGGCGAGGGCGTCGCTCTCGGCGACGTCACCCCAATCCGCGCCGAGCTGCCAGGTGCCGAGGCCGATGATCGAGACGTCGCGTCCGGTGCGTCCGAGGGTGCGCTGCTCCATGGCTCCAGCCTAGGGCCGGGTGGCCCTCGTCGACGTCTCAGTCGGCGTCGGTGTCGGCCGGCGCGCCCAGTGCGTCCGGCCCCTCCGTGACGAGGATATGGAACGCGGCCGCGTCGATGATCCGCACGCCGAGCGCCTCGGCCTTGGCCAGTTTCGAGCCCGCGCCGGGGCCCGCGGCGACGAAGTCGGTCTTCTTGCTCACGCTCGAGGCGGCCTTGCCGCCCGCGCGGATAATCGCCTCCTGCGCACCCTCGCGCGTGTAGCCCTCGAGCGAGCCCGTCGCGACGACCGTGATGCCGTCGAGGACGCCGCCGGCGCAGGCCGCGCCGGGGCCGGGATGCCCCGGCGTCGCGAACCGGACGCCCGCGGCGGTCCACCGCTCGACGATCTCGCGGTGCCAGTCGATCTCGAACCACTCCAGGAGCGAGTCGGCGATGATGGGGCCGACCCCCTCGACCGCCGCGAGCTCGTCGCGCGAGGCCGCGCGGATGGCGTCGAGCGACCCGAACCACCCCGCCAGCGCACGCGCCGCGACGGGCCCGACGTGGCGGATGTTGAGCGCCACGAGCAGGCGCCACAGGTCCTTCGTCTTCGCCTTCTCGAGCTCGTCGAGCAGCTTGAGCGCCTGCGCGGAGACGATGTGCGTCTCGTCGCCGTCGAACGGCCCGTCCGGATCGAACGGCGGGTCGGCGTCCTTGCCCGACGGCTTCCGCTTGCGCCGGAACGGACTGCGGGGCTTGGCTCGTCCGGAGGCGTCCTCGCGCGGCAGACCGGTCTCGGGGTCGCGCACGACGACGTCGATCGGGAACAGGTCCTCGAGCCGGAGGTCGAACAGCCCGGCCTCCGTGCGCAGCGGCGGATCGGCGGGCACGTCGGGCTGGGTGAGCGCGGCGGCGGTGACCTCCCCGAGCGCCTCGACGTCGAGCGCGCCGCGGGATCCGATGTGCTCGACGCGGCCGCGCACCTGCGCCGGGCAGTCCTTGCCGTTCGGGCAGCGGAGGTCGATGTCGCCCTCCTTCATCGGCCGCAGCGGCGTGCCGCACTCGGGGCACGCGCTCGGCATGACGAACGCCCGCTCGGATCCATCGCGCTTCTCGACGACGGGGCCGAGCACCTCGGGGATGACGTCGCCCGCCTTGCGCAGCACGACGGTGTCTCCGATGAGCACGCCCTTGGCCTTGACGACGTCCTGGTTGTGCAGCGTCGCCTGGCGCACGACCGAGCCGGCCACGTGCGCGGGCTCCATGACGGCGTACGGCGTGGCGCGGCCCGTTCGCCCCACCGAGACGACGATGTCGAGGAGGCGCGTGTGCACCTCCTCCGGCGGGTACTTGTAGGCGATCGCCCAGCGCGGGGCGCGGCTGGTCATGCCGAGCTCGTCGTGCAGCGCCAGCTCGTCCACCTTCACGACGATGCCGTCGAGCTCGTGCTCGACGGCGTGGCGGTTCTCCCCGAAGCGCTCGACG
Source organism: Microbacterium sp. NPDC003461 (assembly GCF_053588335.1). NCBI lineage: Bacteria > Bacillati > Actinomycetota > Actinomycetes > Micrococcales > Microbacteriaceae > Microbacterium > Microbacterium sp. NPDC003461. Next base: position 138,340 of record NZ_JBSFPT010000002.1, read on the forward strand.
AACGCCACCACCTCGTCCACCCCGTGGCACACGCGCGCGTGCGGGCTGGTCGGCAGTCCCCACGCGGCGAGCAGCTCGTACACCTCGCTCTGGGCCGCCACGGGCGGATCGGGCCATGCGCCGATGCCATGCACGTACAGCCGCAGCGAGCCGACCCGCTCGAGCGCCGCCTCGAGCTCGAGGCCCTGCTTCTTCTCGATCTGCTGACGCAGGCCGCCGCTGGCGGCGTTGCGCGGGTTCGCGAAGGCCGGGAAGCGCCGCGCGGCCGCGGCGGTCGCCCGCGCCTCGTCGAACGCGCGCCCGCGCCCGCCGGCGCGCTCGCGCGCCTCGGCCACCGCGCGCTCCCGGAACTGTGCCTGCAGCGCGTTGAGCCGCTCGAAGGCGGCGACGGGGATGAACACCTCGCCGCGCACCTCGACGATCGCGGGATGCCCCTCCCCCGAGAGCCGCTCGGGGATGTCGGCCAGGCGGAGGGCGTTCTCCGTCACGATCTCGCCCACGCGGCCGTCGCCGCGCGTGGCGGCCGAGGTGAGCACGCCGTCCTCGTAGCGCAGCGAGATGGCCAGACCGTCGATCTTCAGCTCCGTCAGCCACGCCACCTCGCGGCCGGCCGCCGCCTGCGTCTTGGCGCACCAGTCGCGCAGCTCGTCGACGGAGAACACGTTGTCGAGGCTGAGCATGCGCTCGGCGTGCTCGATCGTCGCCAGCTCCGTGCCGTCCGCGGCGCCCACGGCCTGCGTCGGCGAGTCCTGGCCCTGCAGCTCGGGATAGCGGCGCTCGAGCGCCTCGAGCCGGCGCATCCACCCGTCGTAGGTCGCGTCGTCCACGAGCGAGGCGTCGCGCCCGTAGTACGCCTCCTTCGCCTCGAGGATCCGCTCCGTGAGCGCGCGTGCCTCGGCGCGCGCCTCGTCGAGGGTCAGCTGCTCGATCTCATCCGCCACACCCCGAGTCTAGATTCGGCCCGCGACATCCCCCGAGGGCTTGCGCCGCGCGGGCGCTCCGATCAGGCCTCGGCGGGGACGGCCGAGACGGTGCGGTCGATCGTGCACTGCCCCAGCACGCGCGTGCCGACGTAGACGACGGCCGTCTGCCCCGGCGCCACGCCGTGCAGCGGCTCGTCGGGGCGCACCACGAGCTCGCCGTCGCGCAGCACCGCCGTCGCGGGCACGGGATCGGCGTGCGCGCGCACCTGCACGTGGCACGCGAACTCCTCGTGCGGGTCCGCCGGCGCGGCCCCCGCCCACGACCATCGCGAGCCCGCCAGCTCGCCGATCGCGAGCGCCTCCTTCGGGCCGACGACGACGGTGTTCGAGACGGGCCTCACCTCGAGCACGAAGCGCGGCTTGCCGTCGGGCGCGGGCACGCCCAGGCGCAGGCCCTTGCGCTGGCCCACCGTGAAGGCGTGCGCGCCGTCGTGGCTGCCCACGACCGCCCCGCTGCGGTCGACGATCTCGCCCCGCGCCGTGCCGACCTTCTCGGCCAGCCAGCCGCGCGTGTCGCCGTCCGGGATGAAGCAGATGTCGTAGCTGTCGGGCTTGGACGCCACGGCCAGGCCCCTCGCCTCGGCCTCGGCCCGCACGAGCGCCTTCGACGGCGTCTCGCCCAGCGGGAACAGACAGTGCGCGAGCTGCTCGGCCGTGAGCACGCCCAGCACGTACGACTGGTCCTTCGCCTCCTCGCTGGAGCGGTGCAGCTCGAGCCCGCCCTCCCCCTCGCGCAGGATCGCGTAGTGCCCCGTGCACACGGCGTCGAAGCCCAGCTCGAGCGCGCGCTCCAGCAGCGCGGCGAACTTGATCCGCTCGTTGCAGCGCATGCACGGGTTCGGCGTGCGGCCGGCGCGGTACTCGCTCACGAAGTCCTCGATCACGTCGTCGCGGAAGCGCTCGGAGAAGTCCCACACGTAGAACGGGATGCCGAGCCGGTCGGCGACGCGCCGGGCGTCCATGGCGTCCTCGATCGTGCAGCAGCCGCGGCTGCCGGTGCGCAGCGTGCCGCCCGCGCGCGAGAGCGCGAGGTGCACGCCGACCACCTCGTGGCCGGCCTCGACGGCGCGCGCGGCGGCGACGGCGGAGTCCACCCCGCCGCTCATGGCCGCCAGCACGCGCATGCATCCAGCCTACGCGCGCCGGCTGGACGGAGGCCCCGTCGGCGACCCGCCGCATACCCTATGGTGGGCGCGTGACCCCTCCGCTCCGGCGTGCTGCCCTCGGCGCCGCCCTTGCCGCTCTCGCGGTCTCAGCCCTCGCCGGGTGCGGCGCCGATCGTCCCACGACCGATCCCGCACCGAGCGAGAGCGCGTCCTCCCCCTCGCCCCACACGACAGCGCCGACGACGCCCCCGTCCGCCTCTCCCACGCCGGATGCCGCACCTCCGGCGGAGATCCCGGACGACTGCCGCACGATCCTCAGCGACGAGGTGCTCGAGCAGCTCGGCGACACCCCGCTGAACGACCCGGGCACGGGGATCTCGTCGGGACCGCAGCCGGACGGCGGCCTCATCTGTCTGTGGCGCGACCCGCGCGCCGACACCACAGGGCTGTACACGACCATCACGCATATGACCGAGGGCGACGCCCGCGAGCTTCTCAGCGGCCTCTCCGCCGAGGGCTTCACGTGCTACGAGCCCGACGCGGGCACGCGGTGCGAGAAGACGTGGACCAGCGACGCGTACCCGGTCACGGACGGCCGCACGGTGTACTGGCGCGACGGCATCCTCATCGACACGGACTACTCGAACCTCGCCCCCGAGGGCTACACGAGCGCGATCGTCGAGAGCATCTGGGGCTGAGGCCGCTCCCCGCACACCGTCTCAGTGCACGAGGCGGCGGTACGCGCGCGGCAGGGCGTGCAGGAGGGCGTCGAGGTCGGCGGCGGTCGTCGTGCGGCCGAGCGTGATGCGCAGCACCTGGCGGGCCTCGGCCTCCGAGCGCCCCATCGCGAGCACGACGTGCGACGGCTCGGCCACGCCCGCCTGGCAGGCCGATCCGGTCGACACGGCGATGTCCTCCTGATCGAGCAGGAACAGCAGCGACTCCCCCGCCGCGCCCGGCAGCAGCAGCTGGATCGTGCCCGGCAGCCGCTCCACGGGGTCGCCCAGCAGCTCGGCCTCCGGCAGCGCCTCGCGCAGCCGGGCGAGGAATCCATCGCGCAGCGCCGCGAGCCGCGCGGCCTCGGCCTCGCGCTCGGCCGCGGCCAGCTCCGCGGCGGTGGCCAGGGCCGTCGCGCCCGCGACGTCCTGCGTGCCGGCGCGCAGGCCGCGCTGCTGGCCGCCGCCGTGCAGCATCGGCTCGAGCGCCACCGTGCGCGACACGACGAGCGCCCCGGTGCCCACCGGCGCGCCGAGCTTGTGCCCCGACACGCTGAGCGCCACGAGGCCCGCGCCCGCCGGCGCGTCGCCGCGCCAGCCCGCGAAGCTCACGGGCACGCGCCCGAAGGCCGCGACCGCGTCGATGTGCATCGGCACCCCGGCCGCCGCGGCCGCCGCCGCGAGCCCCGGCGCGTCGTTGATCGTGCCCGACTCGTTGCCCGCCGCGATCGCCGTCGCCAGCGCGATGCGCCCGGAGCCCGCCGCCGCCGCGAAGGAGTCCAGCGGGATGCGCCCCACGGCGTCGAGCGCGACGGGCACGACCCGCGCGCCCTCGTGCGACGCCAGCCACCCGGCCGTGTCGAGCACCGCGTGGTGCTCGCCGTCGGGCAGGACGATCCCGTCGGCGTCCGCGGCGCGGCGGCGCCACAGTCCCTGCAGCGCCAGCCCGATGGACTCCGTGCCGCCCGAGGTGAAGACGACCTCGATCGGCTCGGCCCCGAGCACGCCCGCGAGCCGCTCGCGGGCGTCCTCCAGCAGCCGGCGCGCGTCCTGCCCCGCGCCGTGGATGGACGAGGCGTTGCCGATCGTCTCGTGCGCGGCCAGCCACGCGTCGCGCACCTCGGGCCGCAGCGGCGTCGTGGCCGCGTGGTCGAGGTAGACCCTCATCCGCTCAGAACAGCAGGCTCGTGAGGCGCCCGCGGGCCCGCACGACGCGCGGGTCGGTCGTGCCCACCACGCCGAACAGCTCGACGAGGCGCTCCTGCACGGGCTTGCGCTGATCGGAGGGCAGCGCGGCGAAGAGGTCGAGCAGCCGCTCGAACGCGTCGTCGACGTGGCCTCCGGCCAGATCCAGATCGGCCACGGCCAGCTGCGCGTCGACGTCGTGCGGACCGTCGGCGGCGGCGGCGCGCACGGCCGCCGGATCCAGGTCCTGCACCCGCGCGAGCAGCCGCACCTGGCCGAGGCCCGCCTGCGCGTCCTCGTCGCGCGGGTTCTGCTTCAGCGCCTCCTCGTACGCCGCGATCGCCCGCGGGAAGTCGCCCGCCTCGATCGCCGCGTACGCCTCGGCGTGCAGCGGCGGCAGCTCCGGCTCCTGCGGCTGCGCCTGGTCATCCGACGCCTCGCCGTCCGCCACGGGCACCGTGCCGGTCACGCCGTTCTGCGCCGCCAGCTGCAGCAGCTGCGCGAACACCTGGCGCACCTGCTCCTCCGGCACCGCCCCGGTGAACAAGGGCACCGGCTGGCCGGCGACGAGCGCGACGACCAGCGGGATCGACTGGGCGCGGAACGCCTGCATCAGCTGCGGGTTGGCATCGACGTCGACCTTGGCCAGCACGAGCCGGCCGGCCAGCTCCCTGACGACCTTCTCGAGCACGGGGCTGAGCTGCTTGCACGGCCCGCACCACTCGGCCCACAGGTCCACGACGACGGGAACGGTGCGCGAGAGCTCGAGCGCCTCGCCGAACGTCGCGTCCGTGACGTCGAAGACGAGACGCGCGGTGCCGGCCGCGCCGTCTCCGGTCGGCGATGCCGCGGCCGACGATGCGCCCTCGGGCGGTCCGCCCGCCGGCCTGTTGCGCAGCGCGGACAGATCGACGGCGCCGCGCAGCGCGGCGTGGGGTGCGTAGTCGCTCATCGGCTCTCCTCGGGGTGGATCATCGGGTGGCTCATTCGACGGTGCCCGCCGTCACGCTGGATGCCCAGCCGAGCAGGCGGATCTTCTCGTCGGTGCCCTGCGCCGGCACGTAGAAGAACAGCGGGCTGCTGTCGGTGCGCTCGAAGCTGCCCGCGGTCTCGGTCTCGCCCGTGAGCGCCTCCAGCGCGGGGTCGCCGTGGCGCACGACGCCGAGCTCGTCGGTCGCCGTGACGCGCTCGGTGCGGTTCACGGCGACGGCGACGATCGCGCCGTTGTGCACCGTGGCCAGCGACACGGGCGGGGTGTCGGCCGCCGACTGGCCGAAGGAGATCTCGCCGGCGACGTCGGCCTGGTTGAACTCGGCGGCCGTCGCCTCGCGGACGCGGGCGACCTCGGGTCGGAACGTGTCGCCCTCCTCGGCGAAGAGCTCGGCGTACTCGCTGTTCTCGCCGTTGCCGATCACGTCGGCGTAGGCCGCCGCGACGTCCTCGGGTGCGATCGTGAGGAACGACGAGGCCGGCGGCACGAGGGCCGCGCCCTGGTAGGACGGCGCGAGGCTCGGGATCTCCGCGTTCGGCTCGAGGCTCGCGATGTACGACGCGCGGTAGTCCGACCACGGGTCCTGCTGGGTCATCGTGAGGATCGTGGGGGCGATCGACGGATCCTCGGCGTCCGACACGACGACCAGGGCAGTGCGCGGCCATTCGTCGAACGCCTGCGGCAGAAGGATCTGGATCGGCGACGCGGGGATCGCCGGCAGCGTGGCGTAGTCGCCGAACTGCGCGCGGATCTCGTAGTTCACGCGGCGCATCGTGAGCGCCATGCCCTCGAGCCGCTGCTCCGCCACGGCGACGTCGCCGGCCTCGTCGGCCGCGGCCACGGTCGCGGACATGTCCGCGAGGATCCGCGCCGCCTGCGCATCGGTGAGCGCGGGCGCCTGCTGGTTCTCCGGCGCCACGACCGTCGGCGTCGGCGTCGGCGTCGGCGCGGGCAGCGCGTCCGGCGTGCAGCCGGCCATGAGCGCGAGCGCGAGTCCCGTCGCGGGCACGGCGATGAGGCCGCGGCCCTTGCGTCCCCGCGAGCGGCGGGTGGGCGTCGCGGTGATGACGCCCTTCTCTTCGCCGCCCTCGATCCGGTCGGTGGAGAGGTCGATGGGCTCGGTCTTCGGCACCGGCAGCCCCTTGCGGCGCGGACCCCGCGAGCGACGGGAGTGCAGGATGCCCGAGACGTAGAGGAACAGGCCGAGCACCAGCAGGGCGGCGCCGCCGACGATCAGCCAGGGCGCCGCGGGGGTGCTGTTGTCGATCGGCCACGTCACCGAGATGTCGGCGGGCGCGGGTTCAGTGCCGTCGGACGCCACCAGCACGCTCATCTCGCCGCCCTCGGGGAAGGCGAAGCTTTGCTCGAGGGAACCCGTGCCCGCGAACTCCTCGAACCACAGGTCCGAGCCGGCCGGGTCGCGGGGCTCCGGCTCCTCGCCGTCCTCCGGCTCGATCGACGGCTCGACGGTGTCGACCGCGACGACGCCCGCCGCCTGGTCCCCCTCGGCGACCGACACGTGCGCGTACGTCTGGTCGGCCAGCCACGCCCGCATGTCGTGCTCGCGGCCGTACGCGGAGAAGACCTCGCCGTCGCCCGCGATGTCGAGCACGCCGGCCCTGCCCTCGAGCGACTCGGGCAGCGCCGTGAACACGTCGTCGTCGATGAGCACGTAGCGCGCCTCGTCGTCGATCTCGATCGCGACCGACCGCTCGGACGGCCCGAGCCAGACGGTGCGCTGGGCGATGCCCGCGCCGATCAGCCCCGCGGCGAGCACGAACGACACCACAGCCCAGACGAAACGCACGGCACCACTCCCTCGGCGATCCGCCCGACCGGCCCTCCGGCTGTGCCGTCGGACCGCGGATCGCACAGAACTCGACGTCCCAGACTAGCGAACGCGCCGCTGGGTGTCCCCCGGGAGCGCGCGGCCCGTCCTGCCGGGCCGCGGGTCCCCGTGACCCTATCCTGTGACGAGGGCACCCGAGAAGGAGACACATGAAGATCCACAACCCGTTCCGCGTGGCGCTCGTGGCGACCCTCGGCGTGGGACTGGGCGTGCTCCTGATCCAGAGCGTGCAGTCGCTGTCGACGATCCTGCTCTACGTCGGCACGGCGCTGTTCATCTCCCTCGGGCTCGATCCCCTCGTGTCGTGGCTCGAGCGGCGTCGGCTGCCGCGCTGGGCGGCGGTGCTCATCACCCTCATCCTCGTGCTGGGCCTGTTCGCGGGGATCGTGTGGATCATCCTGCCCACGCTCATCCAGCAGATCTCGCAGCTCGTGACGCAGATCACCCGGCTGGTGAACCGGGGCACGTGGCAGACCGACATCCGCGCGTCGCTCGACCAGATGTTCCCGGGCCTGGCGATCGACGACATCTTCGCGAACATCAACCAGTGGCTGCTCGACAACATCACGACCATCAGCGAGGGCGTCCTCGGGGCCACTGTGGGCGTGGTGAGCGGGCTCTTCGGCGCGTTCATCGTCATCATCCTGACGATCTACCTCACCGCCTCGACGCCCTCGCTCAAGAGCGCCGTCTACCAGCTCGTCCCCGCCTCGAAGCGGGAGTCGTTCATCGTCCTCGCCGACCAGATCACCGACTCCGTCGGCTACTACGTCATGGGCCAGGTGACGCTGGGCATCATCAACGGCGTGCTGAGCGCGATCTTCCTGTCGATCATCGACGCGCCGTTCCCCGCCGTGCTCGCCGTCGTCGCGTTCCTCGGCTCGCTGATCCCGCTCGTCGGCACCATCTCGGCCTCGACGATCATCGTGCTGACGTGCCTCGTCCCGGGGCTGGGATCGCCCACCACGGCGCTGATCGCCGCCATCTACTACCTCATCTACATGCAGATCGAGGCGTACGTCGTCTCGCCGCGCGTCATGAGCCGGGCCGTGTCGGTGCCCGGCGGCGTGGTCGTCGTCGCGGCCCTCGCCGGCGGCGCGCTGCTGGGCCTGCTCGGCGCGCTCATCGCGATCCCCGTGGCGGCGAGTGTGCTGATCATCTACCGCCAGGTCGTCATCCCGCGCATGAACGAGCGCTGACGCCTCGCCTCAGTCGGTGGGCCAGGTGGTCGGCAGCGGCAGCGCGCCCGGGTTCACGACGTTCACGATCTCGGTGAGCACGCGGTAGGTCTGCTTCTCGCCCACCCACAGGTGCTTGCCGTCCTCCACGTCGATGAGCCGGATGCCCGGCGCCACGGCGAAGCGCCGCGCGGCCTCCGCGGGCCGCAGGAAGTCGTCGTGCTCGGGGATGAGCGCCACGATCGGGCGCGGATCGCCGTTCCACGCGCGCAGGTCGTCGTCCGTCGCGCGGTGCAGCGGCGGCGAGAGCAGCACCATGCCGCGGATGTCGTGCTCCCTGCCGTACTTCAGCGCGAGCTCGGTGCCGAACGACCACCCGACGATCCACGGATCGGGCAGGCCGCGCTCCGCGACCAGCGCCATCGCCGCGGCGACGTCGAGGCGCTCGTCGACGCCCTCGGCGAAGGCCCCCTCGCTCGTGCCACGCGGCGAGGTCGTGCCGCGCGTGTTGAAGCGGAGCACCGCGAGATCGGCGAGGGCGGGCAGCCGCGCCGCCGCCTTGCGGATGATGTGCGAGTCCATGAAGCCGCCCGCGGTGGGCAGCGGGTGCAGCGTCACGAGCGTGGCGACGGGCTCGCGCCCGGCCGGCAGCGACAGCTCGCCGACGAGGGTCAGCCCGTCCGCGGTGCGCAGCTCGACGTCCTCGCGCCGCGCGGGCAGCAGCGTGGCCCCGCGGATCTCGGTGGGCTCGGCCCCGGTGCTCGCGTCGGTCATCCGTTGATCCTCCAGCAGTGGTTGTGCCAGTGCCGCCGCGCGGCGAGGTCGGCCTGGGGGCCGAGGATCCCGTCCTCGCGCCACACGACCACGTGGGGCGTGCCCACCTCGATCGTCTGGGCGCACCCGGGGCACGTGTACGTCTTCTCGGTGCGCGCGCCCGTGACCGGCTGAACCGTGTAGTCCCGGCCGCGTCGCGTCTCGGTGCGCTTCCAACCGGCGAGCAGGCGCTCGAACGAGGCGTCGCCCGACTCGTCACCGCCGCCGGGTCGACGCCCTCGCGGGCGATTCGACCGCGGCACGGCTCAATACCAGCCGACCGACTGCGAGTGGCCCCAGGCTCCGCACGGGGTGCCGTAGCGGCCCGCGATGTAGTCGAGGCCCCAGGCGATCTGCGTGGCGGGGTTGGTCTGCCAGTCGGCGCCGTGGCTGGCCATCTTGCTGCCGGGCAGCGACTGCGGGATGCCGTAGGCGCCGCTCGAGGCGTTGTACGCGTTCACGCGCCAGCCGGACTCCTTGTTCCACAGGGCGACGAGGCACGAGAACTGGTCGTCGCCCCAGCCGCGCGCCGCGACCATGCCGTACGCGACCGCCTGGGCGCTGCCGGGATCCGGCGCGGCGAAGGCGGGGATGACCGGGGCGGACGACGACGCGGGCTCCGCCGCGACCTCCGCCGGCTCGGGCGTGGGCGTCGGAGTGGGAGTCGGCGTGACGTAGATCTCGTACGCCGTGCTCGTGAGCGACGTCGCGACGGACAGATCGGCCGGCGCCGTGTAGATCTGGGCGTCGGCCACCGTCTCGGCGTAGGCCGAGGTGACGTCCTCCTGCCCCGGCTCCGCCATGGCGGCCACGGTGGGCGCGAGGTACGAGGCGAGGAATCCGACGGCGGCGGCTCCCGCGATCACGCTCGCGACGGCGCGCTTCGCCGACCAGGCCGTGGCGGGGCGCGACGGTCCGACGCCCGCGCGCGCGACGAGGGCTCGCGTCTCGCGCCGCGACAGCGTCTTTCGGGTGGGAGGTTCGGGTGTGGAAGTCACAGTGGGGCCTACTGTACCAGGGTCGTTACGGTTCCGTGATCTGATCCGCGTATCAGCGCACGGCGAGGATGACGTCGACCACGGCATCGAGCAGGGCGTCGACCTGCTCCTCGCGGTAGCCGCCGCGCGACATGCGGAAGGCTGCCGAGCGCACCTGCTCCGCCGTGAGAGGGTCGCCGTCCTGCAGGAACGCGCTGATCCGGTCGGCGACGATGTCGACCTCCTTGGGCGCGTAGCCGAACGAGAGCGGGCCGACGCGATCGAAGCGGCGGCCGGCGGGTCGGGCCAGCCGCTCGAGGATCACCTGCGCCTCGGCACGCGCGCGCTCGACCCAGGCCTCGGGTCCCTCCGCCGCGATCGCCGCCTGTCGCTCGCGTGCCGCGAACGCGTCCTCGATCCGCCCCAGCGCCGCATCGACCGCGGCGATCTGGTAGCCGCCGCGCACGAGCGGGAAGCCCGCCTGACGCACGGCGCGCGCGTCGACGGTGTCGTCGCCGCGCTCGAACGCCTCGCGCGCCCGCGCCATGAACGCCTCGACGGCGTCGCGGCGGTAGCCGCGCTCGCGACCGTGCATCACGGGGAAGGGCAGGTGCTTGCCGCCCCCGGCAGAGGGCGCCGCGTCGTCCGGCTCGGTCGAGACCGGCGCGACATCCGCTCGCGCGTCCCGCGGCTCCGGCGCGGCGGCCGCGGCGGGCGCCGCGACGCGGACCGTGGGTGCCGGCGCGCCGAGCGTCTCGTCGAAGGCCTCCGGGGGTGCGGGCGCGTCCGTGTCGCGCAGGCCCGGCTCGTCACCCATCACGTGGAGCAGCGCGGTCACGCCGCCGATGACGGGCTGCGCACCCGTCGTGTCGGCCGCCTCGGTCTCGTGCGTCACATCCGCCTCCGTGTCATCCCGTCCGTCCGCCGGCCCGTCGCTCCTGCGCATGCGGACTCACATCCCGCCCAGCGGCGAGAGCAGCGCGTGCAGCGCGTACGCCGCCGCGGCCGAGAGCAGGATGCTGTCGAGCCGGTCGAGCACGCCGCCGTGGCCCGGCAGCCACGAGCTCATGTCCTTGATGCCCAGGTCGCGCTTGAGCATCGACTCGCCCAGGTCGCCCACCGTGGCCGTGCCGAGGATGACGGCGCCGAAGACGAGCCCCGTCCACCACGGCATCCCCAGCATGAACTGCGCGAGCAGCGCACCGGCGGTCAGCGCGGCGAGGGCCGCGCCGGCGAAGCCCTCCCAGGTCTTCTTGGGGCTGATGCGCGGGGCCATCGGATGGCGTCCGAACGCGAGGCCGGCCGCGTAGGCGCCCGTGTCGGCGGCGATCACCGCGATGAGGAACGCCAGCACCCACCACTCGCCGTCCGGCTGGCGCAGCAGCGCCAGCGCGAGGCTCGCGAGCAGCGACACGTACACGGGAACGAGGCCCGATGCGAGGACGTCGCCCAGCACGTCGCCGTAGGTCCGGCCATCGCGCGCCGCCATCTGCCCGAGCAGCCGCCACACGACGATGAGGAACACCGCGGCGAACAGGGCCGTCCAGTGCAGCCAGTGCTCCGACGCGTACGCGGGAAGCAGGATGAGCGGGACCGCGATCAGCTGCGGTGCGACGTCGACGCGACGGCCGCCCGCCTGCATGGCGCGCACCAGCTCGAAGGTGCCGAGTCCGGCGCCCGCGACGGCGACGAGGACGAAGGTCCACTTCACGAACAGCAGCGAGGCGAGCACGAGCGCCCCGAGCACCAGGCCCGTGAGGATCGCAAGGAGCAGATCGCGGCCCGTGCGCGCCTTGATGCGCTCGTTCGTCGCCTCGAACTGCTCGCGCGCGTGCCCCAGCTGGTCGCGCGCGTACTCGAGGTGCGCCCGCGCATGCTCGTGCGGCTCGCGCCCCTCGGCGCGCCCCGCGACCACGGCCGGCGGCACCGCGTCGTCACGGCGCGACGCCGCCTCGCGGCGGGTGCGCGGCGTGACGGCGGCGTCGTCGGGAGAGTCGGTCATCTGCCGGCCTCAGACCTCGAGGAGCTCGGCCTCTTTGTGCTTCAGCGCCTCGTCGACCTGGTCGACGTGGGCCTTGGTCAGCGCGTCGAGCTCCTTCTCGGCGCGGGCGATGTCGTCCTCGCCGATCTCGTCCTTCAGCGCGTCGAGGTCGTCCTTGATCTGCCGGCGGATGCCGCGGATGCGCACCTTGGCGTCTTCGGCCTTCGCCTTGACGAGCTTGACGTACTCCTTGCGGCGCTCGGCGGTCAGTTCGGGCATCGTGATGCGCACGATGTTGCCGTCGTTGGTCGGGTTCGCCCCGAGGTTCGGCATGTCGCGGATCGCGTCCTCGATCGCCTTCAGCGCCGACTTGTCGTACGGCGTGACGATGAGCGTGCGCGCCTCGGGGTTCTGCAGCGAGGCCAGCTGCTGCAGCGGCGTGGGCGTGCCGTAGTAGTCGACCATCAGCCGCTGGAACAGCTGCGGATTGGCGCGTCCGGTGCGGACGGTGGCGAAGTCCTCCTTCGCGGCATCGACGGCGCGGTCCATGCGCTCGGTCGCCTCGGTCATGACATCCGCGATCACGGGTCACTCCATTCGTCGTGGGAACTGGGGTCGAGTCTAGTCGCGGGGCGCCCTCGCCCCCGCGAATGCGCCCTCGGCGCGGATCCGTGCGGATCAGGCGGTGACGATCGTGCCGATCTCCTCGCCGAGCAGCGCCTTGGTGACGTTGCCGGCCGGCTCCATGCCGAACACCCGCATGTCCATGCCGTTGTCCATGCACAGGCTGAACGCCGTGGAGTCGACCACCTTGAGTCCGCGCTGCAGCGCGTCGCCGTACGTGACGCGATCCAGTCGCGTGGCGGTGGGGTCGGTGCGCGGATCGGCGGTGTAGACGCCGTCCACGCCGTTCTTGGCCACGAGCACCTCGCTCGCGCGGATCTCGAGCGCACGCTGGGCGGCCACGGTGTCGGTGGAGAAGTACGGCAGACCGGCGCCCGCGCCGAAGATCACGACGCGGCCCTTCTCGAGGTGGCGCTCGGCGCGGCGCGGGATGTACGGCTCGGCGACCTGCGTCATCTCGATCGCCGACTGCACGCGCGTGGCGGCGCCGGCCTGCTCGAGGAAGTCCTGCAGGGCGAGCGCGTTCATGACCGTGCCGAGCATGCCCATGTAGTCGGCGCGCCCGCGGTCCATGCCGCGCTGGCTGAGCTCCGCGCCGCGGAAGAAGTTGCCACCGCCGACGACGATCGCGATCTCGACCGACTCGGTGGCGGCGGCGATCTCGCGCGCGATCTGGCTGACGACATCCGGGTTCACACCCAGCTGACCCCCGCCGAACGCCTCTCCCGACAGCTTCAGAAGGACGCGGCGGCGCCCGGTGCTCTCTCGCATGTTGTCTCTCCTGTACCGGCTGTCGCTGTGCCGTCTCTCACCGTATCGCGACGCGATCGGCTGACCCTGTGCCGAGCCCGTGAGCGGCGCCCCGGGCATGGGAAGGGGGCCCGGATCCCGCGGATCCGAGCCCCCTCGTGGTGCTTACGCGCCGACCTTGAAGCGGGCGAAGCCGGTGATCGTGATCCCGGCGTCCTTCGCGACCTGCTCGATCGACAGCTTGTTGTCCTTCGCGTACGGCTGGTCGAGCAGCACGACCTGCTTGAAGAACGCGTTCACGCGGCCCTCGACGATCTTCGGCAGGGCGGCCTCGGGCTTGCCCTCGTTGCGCGAGATCTCGGTGACGATGTCGCGCTCCTTGTCGACGACCTCGGCCGGGACCTCGTCGCGGGTCAGGTACGCCGGGTCGGCGAACGAGATGTGCTGCGCGATGCTGCGCGCCGTCTCGGCGTCGTCGCCCGAGTAGGCCACGACGACGCCGACCTGCGGCGGCAGGTCCTTGCTCGTCTTGTGCAGGTACACCTGGAACGCGTCGCCGCTGAGCGTGGCGACACGGCGCAGCTCTACCTTCTCGCCGATGATGGCGGCCTCGTCGGCGATCAGCTGGTCGACGGTCTGCTCGCCGGCCGACGCGGCCAGCGCCGCCTCGACGTTCTCGGCGGCCGCGGCGGCGACCGCGTCGGCCACCTTCTCGGCCAGCGCGATGAAGCGGTCGTTCTTCGCGACGAAGTCGGTCTCGCACGCGAGCTCGATGAGCGTCGCCTTGCCGTCCTGCTCGCGAGCGACCACGAGGCCCTCGCTGGTGGCGCGGTCGGCGCGCTTGGCGTTGCCCTTCGCACCCTTCAGGCGGAGGATCTCGATGGCCTTCTCGACGTTGCCGTCGGCCTCCTCGAGCGCCTTCTTGGTGTCGACCATGCCCGTGCCGAGCTGCTCGCGCAGGGCCTTGATGTCGGCGATGCTGAAGTTGGCCATGTGTCCTGGCTCTCCTTGGTTCGTTTCGGGTGATCCGCCGGCCCCGTGCGGGACCGGCGGATCGGGAGAATTACTCGGCGGGGGCTGCCTCGGTGGTCTCCGCCTCGGCCGGGGCCTCGGCGGCGGCGTCGGCAGGCGCCTCGGTGGCCGCGGCCGCGGGGGCCTCGGTCTCGCCCGAGAGGAGCTCCTGCTCCCACTCGGCGAGCGGCTCGGCGTCGCCCGCCTCGGGGTTGTGCTTCTGCTGCAGGCCCTCGGCCGCGGCGTCGGCGATGATGCGCGTCAGCAGCGACACCGAGCGGATCGCGTCGTCGTTGCCCGGGATCGGGAACTGCAGGTCGTCGGGGTCGACGTTCGTGTCGAGGATGCCGATCACCGGGATGCCCAGCTTCTTGGCCTCGTCGATCGCGAGGTGCTCGCGCTTGGCGTCGACGACCCACAGGGCCGACGGCGTCTTGGTGAGGTTGCGGATGCCGCCGAGCGACTTGTGCAGCTTGTCGAGCTCGCGCTTCTTGAGAAGGAGCTCCTTCTTCGTGAAGCCCGACTCGGCGGGGTTGTCGTAGTCGAGCTCCTCGAGCTCCTTCATGCGGGCGAGGCGCTTCGAGACGGTCTGGAAGTTGGTCAGCAGACCGCCGAGCCAGCGCTCGTTGACGTAGGGCTGGCCGACGCGGGTGGCCTGCTCGGCGAGCACCTCCTGCGCCTGCTTCTTCGTGCCGACGAAGAGCACGGTGCCGCCGCGGGCGACCGTCTCCTTGACGAAGTCGTACGCCTTGTCGATGTAGGCGAGCGACTGCTGAAGGTCGATGATGTGGATGCCCGAGCGCTCCGTGAGGATGAAGCGCTTGACCTTCGGGTTCCACCGGCGGGTCTGGTGTCCGAAGTGGACGCCGCTGTCGAGCAGCTGGCGAATGGTGACGACGGCCATGGCCGTTCTCCTTCTGTTGCGGTTGTTCTGCCGGACCGGTCGGCCGGCGAGCCTGGTGCCCGACGCGCTCCCGCCCTCTTCCGAGGGACCGTGGGGAGCGATGCGCCGCGATCGAGATCGCTGTGGACACGCGAAGTCACCCCGACTCAGCGAGGTGCCCTGCCAGCATACCAGCAGCGGGGCCGGCGCCGCGCGGCGTTCCGCCCCGTCCACAGGCGGCGAAACCGCGCGATTCGTCCACAATCCGGGCTCCCGCGCCCCGCGCCTCCCCGTCCCCGCGGATCGTGGGAACCATGTCCCGAATCGCCGCCGCACTCGTCCTCTCCGCCCTCCTCGTGCTCGTCTCGGCGACCCCCGCCGGGGCGATGCCGCCGGCCGCCCTCGACCGGGCCTCCACGGTCGCCGCGGCGCGCGGTCCGGAGCCGAGCACACCGGCCCGCATCGTCGTGTCCGCCGAGACGGGCGCCTCCGAGATCCCCACGCGCGAGCGCTGGGAGTGGCCCGTCGCCCCCGTGCGCATCGTCGCACCCTATGTCGCGCCCCCGCACGCCTACGGCCCCGGCCACCGCGGCATCGACCTCGCCGCCGGCGGCGAGGTGCGCGCGCCGGCCTCGGGAACCGTCGCCTTCGTGGGGGTGGTCGTCGACCGGCCGGTGATCACGATCGACCACGGCGACGGGCTCGTCACCACGCTCGAACCGGTCACCACGGACCTCTCCCCCGGCGACGCCGTGACGCGCGGGGACGTCGTGGGCACGGTGGCCACGGGCGGGCACGCTCCGGCGGGGTCGGTGCACTTCGGGGTGCGGCTGCAGGGGGCGTACGTCAATCCGCTGCTGCTGCTGGGCGGCGTGCCCCGGGCGGTGCTGCTGCCCTGCTGCTGAGGCGACGGCTCGGGCCCGCCCCCTGGCGGCGTCTCAGGCCCGCGGATGGGCGAGCGCGTAGGCGGCACGCAGCCGCTCGGACGAGACGTGCGTGTAGATCTGCGTCGTGCCGAGGCTCGCGTGACCGAGGATCTCCTGCACGGCCCGCAGGTCGGCGCCCCCGTCGAGCAGGTGCGTGGCCGCGGAGTGCCGCAGGGCGTGCGGCCCGACGGCCGAGGAGCCGACGGCCGGTCCGACGTGGCGGGTCACGACGTCGTAGACCGCGCGGGGGCCCACGCGGCGGCCGCGCGCCCCGAGGAACAGGGCGGGCGTCGCATCGTCCGCCCGTGCCGCGAGCACGGGCCGCCCGCGCGTGAGGTAGGCGGACAGGGCGCGGCCCGCCGGCGCGCCGAACGGGACGACGCGTTCCTTGGCCCCTTTGCCCAGCACGCGCACGGTCGCGCGTTCGCCGTCGAGATCGTCGACATCGAGGCCGCACAGCTCCGACACGCGGATGCCCGCCCCGTACAGCAGCTCGAGAGCCGCGTGATCGCGCAGGGCCAGGGGGTCGCCGTCGGCGGCGGCCGCGGCCGCGCGCTCGAGCACCTCACCGAGCGCGTCGGCCGCCGCGACCTGGGGCAGCGTGCGGCCGCGCTTGGGCGAGACGAGGCGCAGGCTGGGATCGACCTCCACGAGCCCCTCCTCGCGCGCCCACCCGAAGAACGCGCGCGCCGACGACGTGCGCCGCGCGAGCGTCGAGCGTGCGTCGCCGCGCCGGGTGGCAGCCCACTGCCACTCGCGCAGGTGCTCGAGGTCGATCTCGCCGATCTCGAGGTCGCCGAGCGTGGCGCGCAGGTCGCGCAGGTCGTTCCGGTATGCGCGCACGGTCGCGGGTGACAGGCGACGCACCCGCTCGAGGTGCGCCGCGAACGCCTCGACGGCCCGCTCCAGCTGCATGCCTCCAGCATGCCGCGCCCGTCCGACGTGCGCGGCGCGACCCGCGGCTCAGCCGCGCGAGCCGATCCGCTACTGGGGCGGGCCGAGCTCCTCGACGGCGTCGTCCGCGCGGTCGTCGGGCGCCAGCGGGTCCTCGTCGTCGGCTGCCGACTCGAGTGACGATTCGACCGCGTCCGGACGATCCGGCACGTCGCTCACGTCCGCGCCTCCGGACTCCGGCGCCGGGAAGCCGCCGGGGTCGGCCACCCCCTGCTCCGTCGCGATCCGGTTGTACTCCGCGGCGTCGCGCAGCGCCGCCTCGTCGGTCGTGGCTTCGCCGTCGCGCTCCTCGGGCAGGGGCTCGCCCATGGTGTCGTCGGTCACAGCTGGCCCTCCTCCTCGTCCGGGGCTTCGGGGCCCAGACCGTCGTCGTACAGGTCGTCGTCGCCGTACACGTCGCTCGGGCTGTCGGCCCCTCCGGGCATCGCGCCCTCGCCCACCTCATGGGCACCGGCAAGTCCCGCGTCGCCGCTCGGCGCGTCGGCGCCGAGCTGCCCGTCGCTGCCCGTCGGCCCTTCCGCGCCGCCCCGTGCCTCCTCGGGCCCCGGCGCACCCCGCGGGTCCAGAGACCGAGGTTTGAGGGTCTGTGGGTCGAAGGTCTGGCCGTCGTCGCTCATGCGCGTTCCTCCCCGTATCGGTCCACGGGCGCGGACCGCGCCCCGCGTCCCCACTTCACGACGCGGACCCCCGATCGGCAACGGGGTTGCACCGGGCGCGCGACCCGCGTAGAAGGACGCGCGCCGATCCGGCCGACCCCACGCGCACCCGGACCTCACCGCGCCGCCAAACGCCAGGCCGAGCCGTCGCGCTCGGCGCGACCCTCCAGCGCGAGCACGCCCAGCGCCGCCTCCACCTCGGCGACCGCGACGCCGCTGCCGAGCGCGACCTCGTCGGCCGTGCGCCAGGAGCGTGTGCCGAGGGCGTCGGCGACGCGCGTGACGGTCGGGTCCTCGCGCGCGCCGCCGGCGCCCCCTTCCGCGGCCGGGCCGACGCCCAGCAGCTCCTTGACGTCGGCCGCACCGGTGATGCAGACGGCGTCGAACTCCCGCAGCAGGCGATGGCACCCCGCCGAGGTCGCCGACACGATCGACCCCGGCACGGCTCCCAGCGGGCGGCCCAGGCTCGCGGCGTGCGACGCCGTGTTGAGCGATCCGCTGAACCAGCCGGCCTCGACCACGACGGTCGCCCCCGTCAGGCACGCGATGAGCCGGTTCCGCATGAGGAAGCGGAACTTCGTGGGCGGCGTGCCGGGCGCCACCTCGCTCACGACCGCGCCCGACTCGGCGATGCTGCCGAGCAGATGCGCGTGGCCCGCGGGGTACACGCGGTCCACGCCGCCCGCGAGCACCGCCACGGTGGCGCCCCGCTCGCGGAGGGCGGCACGGTGCGCGGCCCCGTCGATGCCGTACGCGGCACCCGAGACGACGGGGATGCCGTCGACGGCGAGGTCGCCGGCGAGCTCCGTCGCGACGTGCTCGCCGTACCCGCTCGCGGCGCGGGCGCCCACGATCGCCGCGGCGCGCTCGAGGCTCCTGAGCACCCCGGGATCGCCGCGCACCCACAGCGCCGCGGGCGCGTGGTCGCCGAGATCCGCCAGCTGCGTCGGCCACGCGTCGTCGTCCTCGGGGGTGAGCAGCGTGAGGCCGCGCTGCGCGGCCGTGCCGAGCGCCGCCGCGACGAGCCGCGCGCCCTCGGCCAGCCGCGGCCGCCAGCGCATCACCGCCGCGCGCCAGGCCTCGCTGTCGAAGCCGGAGGGCGGCCCCTCGGATCGGCCGATCGCGCACAGGGCGCGCACCGGCCCCAGCGCGGCGACGAGCCGACCGGCCGGTCCGTCGCCGGGCTCGGCGAGGACGGACCACGCCGCGCGCGCGATGCGCGTCCGGCGCGCGTCGTCGCCTGCGTGCGGCCACATCCGCTCGGCCGCCTCGCGCACGGAGCGCTCCTGCAGGATGCCGCTCATGACTCTCCCCCTCGTTTCAGGTACAGCGCGCGCCCCACGTCGGCCGCCGTGGGCACCTCCCGCTCGGCGAGATCGGCGATCGTCCACGCGACGCGCAGGATCCGGTCGTAGGCCCGCAGGGTGATGGCGCCGCGGCGCAGCGCGGCATCGAGCGATCCCCGCGCCGACGGCGGGATCGGCGGGCCGTCGCCGCGCAGCCACGCGCCCGGCACGTCGGCGTTGACGCGCCACGGCGTGCCGCGCAGCCGCTCCGCGGCGCGCTCGCGGGCCGCCACGACCCGCTCCCGCGCGGCGGCCGACGACACGTCTCCGCGCCCCGATGCGGCGGTGACCCGCGTGAGGTGCAGCTCGATGTCGATTCGGTCCAGCAGCGGTCCCGACAGCTTGCGCTGATAGGTGCGCACCACGCTCGGCGCGCACACGCACGTGCCGCCGCGCACCCCGAACTCGCCGCACGGGCAGGGGTTCGTCGCGAGCACCAGCTGGAAGCGGGCGGGATAGCTGGCCGTGAACCCCGCGCGGTGGATGTCGATCCGTCCGCGCTCCAGCGGCTGACGCAGCGCGTCGAGCAGCCCCGCGCGCGACTCGTTCGCCTCGTCGATGAACAGCACGCCCCGGCTCGCGCGCGAGATCGCCCCCGGTCGCGCCGTGCGCGATCCCCCGCCGACGAGTGCCGCGGGCGTGGCGCTGTGATGCGGAGCCTCGAACGGAGGCCGCCGGGACAGACCCTCGACCTCCTCCCCCGCCAGCGAGCGCAGCGCCGCCACCTCGAGGGCCGCCTCGTCGTCGAGCGGCGGCAGGATGCCGGGCAGGCGGCTGGCGAGCATCGTCTTGCCGGCGCCCGGCGGGCCGGTCATCAGCAGGTGATGGCCCCCGGCCGCCGCGACGATGAGCGACTCGACGGCCTCCCGCTGCCCCACCACCTCGCTGAGGTCCCCCGTCTCGTCGCGGCCCGCCGGCCGGCGGTCGGGGCGCACGGGCACGACGTCGGGCACCTCGATCTCGGCGCCGTGCCGGGCGGCCACTTCGGCGAGCGAGGCGGCGGCCACCACCTCGACGCCCGGCACCAGCTCCGCCTCGGCGCGGTTGGCGTGCGGCACGACCACGCGCTCGAAGCCGCGCGAGGCGGCCGCGCGGACGGCCGGCAGCACGCCGGGCACCGGGCGCAGCCGCCCGTCGAGCCCGAGCTCGCCCAGGTGCACCGTGCGGGCGATCGACGCCGCCTCCACGACGCCCTCGATCGCGAGCGCGGCGACCGCGACGCCCAGGTCGAAGGCCGAGCCGTGCTTCGGCAGCGCCGCCGGCGACAGGTTCACCGTGATGCGCTGGCGCGGCAGCGGCAGGGCGCTGTTCTCGCACGCGCTCACGACCCGTCGCGCCGCCTCGCCGAGCGTCTTGTCCGGCAGGCCGATGATCCGGAACTCCGGCGTGTGCGAGGTGACGTCGGCCTCGACCTCCACCAGCGCGCCGCGCAGGCCGTTCAGCGCGACCGCCCACGTGCGTGCGACGCTCACCACAGCCCCTCGGCGTGCTCGATCCGCGCCGCCGCGGGGTCGGGCCCGATCAGCGCGATGACGTCCACCCGCAGGCGGCGCCCCCGCGCGAGCGCCGGGTGCGCGCGGCGCCACGCGTAGGCGAGGCGCCACAGCCGCTGCAGCTTGCGCTCGTCCACGGCCTCGAAGGGGTGCCCGAACCGGGTGCCGGTGCGCGTCTTCACCTCCACCGCGACGACGCCGTCGTCGTGCAGCGCGACGATGTCGAGCTCGCCCTGGTCGCAGCGCCAGTTGCGGTCGAGGATCTCGTAGCCGCGCGCCCTCAGGTGCGCCGCCGCGCGCTCCTCACCCGCCCGTCCCAGTTCGTCCTTGCGTGCCATGCGCCCAGCGTCGTGGAGCGCAGGGGCCCGCCGGGGCGGAACGACGCAGGATGTGGATGGATCGGGCCGGTGCGGCCGGATCCGTCAGCTGTGAGCGAGGCGAGCGCGCCGGAGCGGCAGGCTCACTTGCCGTCGAGCGAGAGGTCCTCCGGCAGCTGGAAGTCGCGCCGGGTCAGCTCCTCGATGTTGACGTCCTTGAACGTCAGCACGCGCACCGACTTCACGAAGCGGTCGGCGCGGTAGATGTCCCACACCCATACGTCGCTCATCGTGAGCTCGAAGTAGAAGTCGTTCTCGGTGTCGTGGCGGACGACGGAGACCTCGTTGGCGAGGTAGAAGCGGCGCTCGGTCTCGATCACGTACTGGAACTGACCGACGACGTCGCGATACTCGCGGTACAGCGCCAGCTCGAGTTCGCGGTCATAGTCCTCGAAGACATCGTCATCCATGGTGCGTCCATCCTATGTGCCGGAGGAGTCGGCGGATCCACGCGGCCGCGCGCCGCCGACGGCACCGGGCGCCGCCGATCGGGCGCGTCAGAACAGCGTCGGGGCGTCGGCGATCGCCCACGAGCGGCGGTGGTGCGGGCTGAGGCCGTGCTCTCGGATCGCGTCGCGGTGCACGGCGCTCGCGTACCCCTTGTTGCGCCCCCACTCGTACGGCGGATGATCGTCGTGCAGCAGCGTCATGTGCGCATCCCGCGCGACCTTCGCGATCACCGACGCGGCCGAGATCGACGCGCAGTCGCGGTCGCCCTTCACGACGGGGCGCACGTCGAGCCCCCGGCCGCCGGCCGGAGTGATGTAGTCGTGGTTGCCGTCCAGCAGCACCACGCCCGCGGCGGCGGCGAAGCCCTGCTCCTCGACGGCGGCGAGGGCGCGCAGCGCCGCCAGCCCGAGCGCCCGGATGATCCCGATCTCGTCGATCTCGGCGGCCGACGCCCAGCCCACGGCGCTCGCGCGCACCCACGAGGCGGCGCGTGCGGCCACCTCGGGGCGGCGCGGCTCCGAGACGAGCTTGGAGTCGCGCAGTCCCTCCGGCACGCGCCGGCGCGCGTCGGCGGCGTCGATCACCGAGGCCCCCACCGCGACGGGCCCCGCCAGCGCGCCGCGGCCGACCTCGTCGCACGCGAACACGAGCGGGGTCTCGCGCAGCAGCCGCCGCTCGAGCGTCAGGCGCGGCGCGACGACGGTCACTGCGCGCTCTCCGGATCCGGCACGCTCTGGAACGCCTTCGTCCCCTCGATCGGCCCGAAGCGATCCAGCGGCCACGTGCGCAGGAACACCCGCCCCACGACGTTGTCGATCGGCACGAAGCCGTCGCCCGGCTGTTCCCTGTTGTAGCGGGAATCCTTCGAGCGGTCGCGGTTGTCGCCCATGACCCACAGCGAGCCCTCGGGCACCACGACGTCGAACGGATCGTTCGAGGCCCGCGTGTCGCCGGCGGGCAGTTTGAGGTAGCCCAGCTCGTCGACGGCCTGACCGTTCACGGTGATCTGCCCGAGACCGTTGCAGCACACCACGTGATCGCCGGGAAGCCCCACGACGCGCTTGACGAGGTGATCCTCGGAGTCCGAGGCGGAGATGCCGATGAGCGTGAGGAACCAGTCGATGCCCTCCTCGATGGGCGTGCGCTCCGCCGGGGGAGGCGTGTCGAGCCATCCGCCCGGATCCGCGAACACGACGATCTCGCCGCGCTCGTACTCGTTCCAGTGGGGCGTCAGCTCGTCCACGAGGATCCGGTCGTCGATGAGAAGCGTGTCCTCCATCGACGGGGATGGGATGTAGAACGAGCGGACGACGAACGTCTTCACGAGGAACGACACCACGACGGCGATCACGACGATCACGAGGATGTCCCGCGCGAAGAGGGCGATCCCGCGGCGGCGGGTACGGGGCGCGGCGTCGGCGGTGTCTGAACTGCTCATGTGATCCTTCGTCAGGCCCCGGAGCGGGCGCTGCTTCAAGCGTCGCACATCCCGCCGTGCACTCCCCTCCGCGAAACAGCATTTGCGCGCCGAGACAGCGGCGCGTGCACACTGTCTCGGCGCACAGTTGCTGTCTCGCTGAGGTCGGGAACGCGAAAGCGCCCCGGTCCGACAGACCGGGGCGCTTCGGAAGGGGTCACGCGTTGGTGCGCTTCTCCTTGATCTTCGCCTTCTTGCCGCGCAGCTCGCGCAGGTAGTACAGCTTCGCGCGACGCACGTCACCGCGGGTGACGACCTCGATCTTGTCGATGACCGGCGAGTGCACCGGGAACGTGCGCTCCACGCCCACCTGGAAGCTGATCTTGCGGACCGTGAAGGTCTCGCGCACGCCGCCGCCCTGGCGGGCGATCACGACGCCCTGGAAGACCTGGACACGCGAGCGCGAGCCCTCGACGATGTTCACGTGCACCTTGACGGTGTCGCCGGGGCCGAACGCGGGGATGTCGGTACGCAGCGATGCCGCGTCGACGGCGTCAATGAGGTTCATGGCGCAATCTTTCTGCGGCCGCCACAGGTCGACCGCCATCGAAGGAAGTAGATTCTCGTGCGGTGAGGCCGGATCCCGGCCCTCGGCTCCCCTGAGGCAGAACCGAAGCGGCGGCGCGCAACGGCGCACCGTGCCACGGCACAGCTGTCCATTCTGCCACGGATCGGCGAGCGGCCCAAATGGGAGCGCACGGCGTCCGCTCCCGGATCATCCGGGAGAATGGACCGCATGATCGAACTGCGCACCCCCGCCGAGATCGAGCAGATGCGGCCCGCCGGCCGCTTCGTCGCCGAGACGCTCGCCACCCTGAAGGACGAGACGAAGGTCGGCACCAACCTGCTCGACATCGATCGGCGCGCGCACGACATGATCCGCGCCGCCGGCGCCGAGTCCTGCTACATCGACTACCACCCGTCGTTCGGCGCCATGCCCTTCGGCAAGGTCATCTGCACGTCGATCAACGACGCCGTGCTGCACGGGCTGCCGTTCGACTACAACCTGCGCGACGGCGATCTCGTCACCCTCGACTTCGCCGTCTCCGTCGACGGCTGGGTGGCGGACTCCGCCGTGTCGTTCATCGTCGGCGCGCCGCGCGACGAGGACCTGCGCCTCATCGACACCACCGAGCGCGCGCTCGACGCCGCCATCGCCGCCGCCGTCGTCGGCAACCGGATCGGCGACATCTCGGCGGCCATCGCGGCGGTCGCGCACGGCGACGGCTACTCCATCAACACCGACTTCGGCGGCCACGGCGTGGGCCGGACGATGCACGGCGACCCGCACGTGCCGAACGACGGGCGCGCGGGCCGCGGCTACCCGCTCAAGCCCGGCCTCGTCCTCGCCCTCGAACCCTGGCTGCTGCAGACCACCGACGAGCTGTTCACCGACCCGGACGGCTGGACGCTGCGCGCCGTGGACGGATCGCGCGGCGCGCACTCCGAGCACACCGTCGCGATCACCGAGGACGGCCCGATCATCCTCACCGACCGCTCGCACCTCTGATCGGGGCGCGGCTCACGCCGCCGCACGGCGGGATGTGAGGGTTTCGTTCGCGCGAGGTAATTCCCGGGCGCGGGGCCGGAAACACGCGGTTCCTAGCCTGGCCGCATGAGCGCTCCCTCCCCCGCAGTCCCGCAGCAGGTCGTCGTGGTCGGCGCCGGCATGGTCGCGCATCGCCTCGTCGAGAGCCTGCTGGCCCGCGACGACGCTCCGCGGCGGATCACGGTGATCGGCGACGAGGGCCGGCTCCCCTATGACCGCGTCGGCCTCACGGCGTACTTCGAGGGCCGCTCCCCCGACGGTCGTGCCGCGCATGCCGGGCGGCGAGGTCACGCCCGAGGGGCTCATCGCGGTCGGGCAGGTGGCGAAGGACTTCGGCCTGTACACGAAGATCACCGGCGGGCAGCGGATCGACATGTTCGGCGCGCGGCTCGAGCAGCTGCCGCTCATCTGGCAGCGCCTCGTCGACGCGGGCTTCGAGTCGGGCCACGCGTACGGCAAGTCGCTGCGCACGGTGAAGTCGTGCGTGGGGTCGACCTGGTGCCGCTACGGCGTGCTCGACGCCGTCGGCATGGCCGTGCGCCTCGAGCTGCGCTATCGGGGCCTGCGCGCCCCGCACAAGCTCAAGGTTGATGCCGGGCCGCTTGTCGATGAGCGCCATCGGCGCGAGGGTGAACACGCCCGTGAGCAGGTCGAAGCCCAGCAGGTACAGCAGGATGAAGCCGACGGGGAACAGCACGGCGCCCAGCAGCGGCTGGCCGGTCTGCGTCGACACGGTGATGGCGAATGCGGCGGCGAGGGCGAGGATCGCGCCGCCCATGAACGCGCGGATGAGCGTGTCGCGCGTGGACATCAGGACCTTGGACTGGCCGGCCTCGATCATGGACTGGGCGAGATCGGCGGGCGGGACGTACGACATGGGTGCCTCCGGTGCGAGTGATCGGTGGTGCGTACCGACCACTGTGCGCGCGCGGCGTTACCGCCGCGGTCGCCGCCCGTCACGCGCAGGGAACGTTGTGATCACGGCGCGCGGTGCGCGGGTGTGAGAACGCGCTCAGTCGCCGTCCGGAAGCAGGTCGGGCCGCACGCGTCGCGTGCGCTCCAGGCTCTGCTCGCGCCGCCACGCCGCCACCCGCGCGTGGTTGCCGCTGAGCAGCACGTCGGGCACCTCCCGCCCGCGCCAGACGGCGGGCTTGGTGTAGATCGGGTACTCCAGCAGCCCCGCGTCCTCGTGCGACTCCTCCACGAGGCTCTCGGGGTTGCCGACCATGCCGGGAATGAGCCGCGCGACGGCCTCGATCATCGCCATCGCGGCGACCTCGCCGCCGTTGAGCACGTAGTCGCCGAGGCTCACGAGGCGCACGCGGCCCCGCTCGGCGTACTCGTCGATGACGCGCTGGTCGATGCCCTCGTACCGCCCGCACGCGAACGCGAGCTGCGACTCCTCGGCCAGCTCGCGTGCCATGCGCTGTGTGAAGCGCTCCCCCGCGGGCGACGGCACGATGAGCACGGCGTCGTCGCCCAGGATCTCGTCGAGCGCCTCGCCCCAGGGCTCCGGCTTCATGACCATGCCGGCGCCGCCGCCGTACGGGGTGTCGTCGACCGTGCGGTGCCGGTCGTGCGTCCAGTCGCGCAGGTCGTGCACGCGCACGTCCAGCAGGCCGCGCTCGCGCGCCTTGCCGACGAGCGAGACGCCGAGCACATCGAAGAACGCCGGGAAGATCGTGACGATGTCGATGCGCATGTCAGCTCTCGGCGGCGTCCTCGTCCGCCGGCGGCTCGTCCGGCAGCTCCTCGAACAGGCCGGCGGGCGGCGTCACGACGATGCGGCCGCCCTCCACGTCGACCTCGGGCACGATCGCCGCGACGAACGGGACCATGACCTCCCGGTCGCCGGACTTGACGATGAGCAGATCCTGCGCCGGGAAGTGATCGACGCGGGCCACCTTGCCCACCACGGATCCCTCGCGGATCACGTCCAGCCCGACCAGCTGGTGGTCGTACCAGGCGTCGGGCTCGGCCGGCTCGTCCTGGTCCTGATCGATCCACAGGATCGCGCGGACGAGGGTCTCGGCCTCGGTGCGGTCCTCGACTCCCTCGAGGAAGACCACGGGGTGACCGTTCATCCACTTGAACTCGCGGACGGTCACGCTCCTGCCGTGCCACTTGGAGCCCTCGGGCACCTGCAGCGTGAACGACGCCCCCGGCACGAAGCGCCGGTCGGGGTCGTCGGTGTACAGCTCCACCTTGAGGGCGCCCTTGAGGCCGTGAGCCTTCAGCAGGCGACCGACGCGGAGCTGCGTCCTCCCTGCGCGCGGTGTCGCCACGTCAGCCGTCCGCGACGTCGACGCGCACGCGCTTGCCGTCCGCGAGCGCCGCCACGACGGTGCGCAGCGCCTTCGCGGTCCGACCGCCGCGCCCGATCACGCGCCCCCGGTCCTCGGCGGCGACGTGCACTTCGAGCACGTCGCCCCGCGGGGACGAGGAGGACACGATGCGCACGTCGTCCGGGCGATCCACGATCCCCTTGACGACGTGCTCGAGCGCGGCGGCCAGCACGGCGATTACTCGGCGGTCTCGGCCGGAGCCTCGGCCTCGGCGGGAGCCTCGGTGGGCTCCTCGGCCTTCTTCTCGGCCTTGGGCTTGACGACCGACTTCTTGCTGGCGTCGATCTCGAACGCCGGCTTCTCGCCCTTGACCTGGACGGTGGACTTCGCGTCCTTCTCGCCCTTGAAGGTGCCCCAGTCGCCCGTGAGCTTGAGGATGGCGCGGACCTGCTCGGTCGGCTGGGCGCCGACCGACAGCCAGTACTGCGCGCGCTCCGAGTCGACCTCGATGAACGAGGGCTCCTCGGTGGGGTGGTACTTGCCGATCTCCTCGATCACGCGACCGTCGCGCTTGGTGCGCGAGTCGGCGACGACGATGCGGTAGTAAGGTGCGCGGATCTTGCCCAGGCGCTTCAGACGGATCTTGACAGCCACGATTCTCCTGTGGTGTGTGAAAGTGAACGAACCATTCGCCGGTGCGTGGGGTCATGCACGCCAGCGGGAAGCTCAAAAGGGTGGATCGCTGCGCTGGATAGAGGGTCGAGCGCGCGCTCCAAACCTCTATTCTGCCAGATCCGTCGGCCCGCGACGAATCCCGGACCGCACCGTGTCGCTTTCTCGCGAATGATTCGGAACTTGCACATCGCGTCGAGTTAGGTGAACCTTGCTTGAGGCTCCCGAAGTTAGGTGAGCCTCACCTCTACCCGCTGATGTGCCATCCTCCGAAAGGGAGGCCCCCGTGGTCCGCAGGCCCCTCATCGCCCTCGCCGCCGGCGCCGCGTCCCTCGCGCTGCTCGCCTCGTGCGCCGCCGACACCACCGCGGACGCCGGCGGCGGCTCCGACGACACCATCACGGTCGAGCACGCGCTCGGCACGACCAAGGTGCCGGCGCACCCGGAGCGGGTGGCGGCGGTCGGCTGGGGCAACCACGACACCGCGCTCGCGCTCGGGATCGCGCCGGTGGGCGTCGACGACCAGACCTGGTCGATGGACGGCAGCGACGGCCTCGGCATCTACGAGTGGTCGCTCGACGCGTACGCCGAGCTCGGCGCCGAGGATCCCGTGATCTTCGACACGACCGACGGCGTGGACTTCGAGGCCATCGCCGACGCCGCGCCCGACGTCATCATCGCCGCGCAGTCGGGCCTGAGCGAGGAGGACTACGCGACCCTCAGCGAGATCGCCCCCGTCGTCGCGCACCCCGGCGTGCCCTGGCTCACCGGCTGGCGCGAGTCGATCGCACTCAACTCCGAGGCGCTCGGCATGAAGGCCGAGGGCGAGGAGCTCATCGCCGACCTCGAGCAGCAGATCGCCGATGCCACGGCCGAAGCCGGCTTCGAGGGCAAGACCGCGGCGTTCTTCTCCTTCAACGAGGCCGACCTGTCGACCACCTCCGTCTACACCGACGGCGACGTGCGCTCGGCGTTCCTCGGCGACCTCGGCTTCGACATGCCGCAGGTCGCCATCGAGGCGGCCGAGAGCGGCACCTTCTACGCCGACATCGCCGCCGACAACGCCGACCAGCTGGCCGACGTCGACGTCATCGTGACCTACGGCCACGAGTCGCTGCTGGAGGCCCTGCAGGCCGATCCGCTGTGGAGCACGGTGCCCGCGGTGCGCAACGGCGCGGTCGTCACGGTCGGCGCGGGCGAGCCGCTCAGCGGCGCCGTGAGCGCGACCGCGCTGTCGATCCCGTGGATGCTCGACGAGTACGTCGGGCTGCTCTCCGACGCCGTCGCCACGGCGGAGTGAGACGGCACCTGTGACGATCGGCCTGGCCGCACGCCGGGGCGCCCCCACCACCACGGTGCGGGCGCCCCGGCGCGGCGTCGTCCTCGCGGCAGGCATCGCCGCGGTCGGGCTCTCGATCGTGCTCTCCCTCGCCTTCGGCTCGCGCTTCGTCAGCCTCGCCGAGGTCGTCGAGGGGCTGTCGGCGTGGACCCGCGGCGAGGTCGCGGCCGACATCGGGGCGATCGCCGTGCAGGAGCGCATCCCGCGCACGGTGCTCGCGCTCCTGGCCGGAGCCGCGCTCGCGATGTCGGGCGCCGTCATGCAGGCGATCACCCGCAACCCGATCGCCGATCCGGGGATCCTGGGCGTCAACACGGGCGCCGCGCTGTTCGTCGTGTGCGGCATGGCGCTGTTCGGCATGACCACGGCGTTCCAGTTCCTCGGCCTGGCGCTGGCCGGCAGCCTGCTCGCCGCCGCCTTCGTCTACCTCGTGGGGTCGGTCGGGCCGGGCGGCGCGACGCCCATCAAGCTCGCCCTCGCGGGCACGGCGACGACCGCGGCGCTGTCGTCGCTCGTGAGCGCCGTGCTGCTGCCGCGCGCGCAGGCCATGACCGAGTTCCGCTTCTGGCAGGTCGGCGGCGTGGGCGGGGCCTCGTGGGAGAACATCGGCATCGTCGCCCCGCTGCTCGCCGTCGCCGCCGCCGCGGCGTTCGCGCTCGCGCCGGCGCTGAACGCCCTCGCCCTCGGCGACGACGTCGCCGTGGGGCTGGGCGTCAAGGTCGGCCGCACCCGCGCGGTCGCCGCGATCGCCGGCGTGGTGCTGTGCGCCGGGGTGACCGCCGTCGCCGGGCCGATCGCCTTCGTCGGCCTCATGATCCCGCACGTGGTGCGACTCGTCTCGGGCCCGGACCAGCGCTGGCTGCTGCCGCTGTCCGCCCTCGGCGGCGCCGTGCTGCTCACGCTCGCCGACACGGCGGGGCGCGTGCTCGGCTCGCCCGGCGAGGTCGAGGCCGGCATCCTCACGGCCTTCCTCGGCGCGCCCGTGCTCGTCATCATCGCCCGCCGCACCCGGATGAGGGCGCTCTGATGGCCGTCGCCCTCGCCCCCGCCGCCGCGACCGACATCGCGGCGCTGCGCCGCGGCCGCTCCCGGCGCGCGCGGCGCCGCGTCGTCGGCATCTCGATCCTGTCCGTCCTGCTCGCGGGGCTCGTCGTCGCGATGGTGATGCTCGGATCCACGATCTACCCGATCTCGGATGTGCTCGCCGTCCTGGCCGGCCAGGACGTGCCGGGGGCCTCGTTCACGGTCGGGCGGCTGCGCATCCCGCGCGCCGTCACGGGGGTGCTCGCGGGCATCGCGCTCGGCATCGCCGGGTCGACGTTCCAGACGCTGCTGCGCAATCCGCTGGCGAGCCCCGACGTGATCGGCATCACGTCGGGCGCCAGCGCCGCCGCCGTGCTCGCGCTCGTCGTCCTGCACCTGTCGGGCGGTGTGACGATGGTGTTCGCGCTGGCCGTGGGCATCGCCACCGCGGTCGTCATCTACCTTGCCGCGCGCGGCGGCGACTCCACGGGCGGCCGCCTCATCCTCATCGGCATCGGCGTGGGCGCCATGCTCGACGCCGTCGTGTCGTACCTCATCCAGCGCGCCGCCGAGTGGGACGTCGCCACCGCGATGCGCTGGCTCACCGGCAGCCTCAACGGCTCGCGGATGGAGGACGTGCCCCCGCTGCTCGTCGCCGTCGTCGTGCTCGTGCCGCTCGTGCTGCTGCTCTCGCGCGACCTCGACGCCCTGGCGCTGGGCGACGCGTCGGCCACCGCGCTCGGCGTGCGCGTGGACCGCGCGCGCGTGCTCCTCATCGTGTGCGCCGTGGCCCTGGCGTGCTTCGCGACCGCCACCACCGGGCCGATCGCCTTCGTCCCGTTCCTGGCGGGGCCGATCGCCGCGCGCATCGTGGGCGCGGGCTCGTCGCTCGTCGTGCCGTCGGCGCTCGTGGGCGCCTGCCTCGTGCTGGCGGCCGACCTGCTCGGGCAGTTCGCCTTCGGCACCCGGTTCCCCGTCGGCGTCATCACCGGCGTCCTCGGCGCTCCGTACCTCCTGTATCTGCTCATCCGATCCGCCAAGCGAGGTCGCTCATGACCGCACACGTCCTCGAGGCCCATGGCCTCCGCGCCGGCTACGGCGCCGTCACGAT
Source organism: Microbacterium sp. NPDC003461 (assembly GCF_053588335.1). Taxonomy (NCBI): domain Bacteria; kingdom Bacillati; phylum Actinomycetota; class Actinomycetes; order Micrococcales; family Microbacteriaceae; genus Microbacterium; species Microbacterium sp. NPDC003461. The sequence continues at coordinate 169,045 of NZ_JBSFPT010000002.1, forward strand.
CGTCGACGGCGTCGACCTCGCGCTGCCGCCGGGCAAGATCAGCGTCATCGTGGGCGCCAACGCCTCCGGCAAGTCCACGCTGCTGAAGACGCTCGCGCGCCTGATCACGCCGCAGGCCGGCTCGGTCGTGCTCGACGGCGCGGCCATCGGCGAGGTCCCGACCAAGCAGCTCGCGCGCACGCTCGGCCTGCTGCCGCAGATGCCCGTCGCGCCCGAGGGGATCGCCGTCGCCGACCTCGTCTCGCGCGGTCGGCACCCGCACCAGAAGCTGTTCCGCTCGTGGACGGCCGAGGACGAGCAGGCCGTGGCCCGCGCCCTCGCCGAGACGGGCACGACCGAGCTGGCCGACGCCCCCGTCGACGAGCTCTCGGGCGGGCAGCGCCAGCGCGTGTGGATCGCGATGGCGCTGGCGCAGGAGACCGAGGTGCTCCTGCTCGACGAGCCCACCACGTACCTCGACCTGGCGCACCAGGTCGAGGTGCTCGATCTGCTCACCGACCTCAACCGCGAGCGGGGCACCACCATCGCGATGGTGCTGCACGACATCAACCTGGCCGCCCGCTACGCCGACCACCTGTTCGCGATGCGCGACGGCCGGCTCGTCGCGTCCGGCGCCCCGGGCGAGGTCGTCACCGCCGAGCTGATCCGAGACGTCTTCGGGCTCGACGCCCTCGTCATCCCCGATCCCGTCTCCGCCACCCCGCTCATCCTGCCGCGCGGCCGTCACCACGTCGTCGAGGGCGACGCCGCCGCGACCGGACCAGCCACCGCGACCCCGCAGGGAGCCACCGCATGACCATGACCGCCGTCGACACCCGGCCCCACCGCTTCTTCCGCGGCCGCGTGGCGCGCATCCAGGACCTCACGCCCAGCTTCCGCCGGTTCACGTTCACGGGCGACGACATGCACGAGTACGCCGACACCGGCTTCGACCAGCGCGTGAAGATCGTCTTCCCCACCGACAGCGCGACGCTCGATGCGATGCCCGACGGCGAGGACTGGTACCTGCGCTGGCGCGAGCTGCCCGCCGAGAACCGCCCGCCGTTCCGCACCTACACGACGCGCGCCGTGCGCCCCGAGGCGGCCGAGGTCGACATCGACATGGTGGCCCACGGCGTGCAGGGGCCGGCCTCGGCCTGGATCGAGAGCGCCCGCGTCGGCGACGAGGTGATGATCTTCGCCCCGACCGTGCACCACGAGGGCGTGAGCCTGGGCATCGACTTCGTGCCGCCCGCCCGCACCGAGCAGTACCTGCTCGTCGGCGACGAGACGGCCGCCCCGGCGATCGCCGTCATGCTCGAGCAGCTGCCGCGCGAGGCCACCGGCGTCGTCGTGCTGGAGGTGCCGGACGAGCGCGACTGCGCGTACCTTCCCTCGCACCCGGGCTTCCGCGTCTACGCCTCCGGCCGCGGCGCGGGCGATCGCCACGACCACCTGCTGCGCGCCGTCGAGGCGCACGCGGCCGTGCTGTGCCCCGAGGGCCGCGGCGCCGAGGTCGAGGAGATCGACATCGACGCGGGCCTGCTGTGGGAGGTCCCGCGCACGGCGAAGGGCGGCGCCGCCCTGAAGTCGGCGCCGCTGTACGCGTGGATCGCGGGCGAGGCGAGCGCCGTCAAGCAGCTGCGCCGCCACCTCGTGCAGCAGGTGGGCGTCGACCGCCGCGCCGTGGCCTTCATGGGCTACTGGCGGCTCGGGCGCGCCGAGAACGAGTAGCGCCGGCTCACGCCCAGTCGAGCGTGCGGGCGACCGCATCCTTCCAGCGCGCGAGGCGCTGCTCGCGCTCGTCCTCGTCCATGGCGGGCTCCCAGCGCCGGTCCTCGGCCCACAGCGACTCGAGCTCCTCGAGCGATTCCCAGAACCCGACCGCCAGGCCCGCCGCGAACGCGGCGCCGAGGCACGTCGTCTCCGAGACCGCCGGGCGCACCACGGGCACGCCCAGGATGTCGGCCTGGAACTGCATCAGCAGCTCGTTGTGCACCATGCCGCCGTCCACGCGCAGCTCGGCGAGCGGCACGCCCGCATCGGCATTCATCGCGTCGATCACCTCGCGCGACTGGAACGCCACCGCCTCGAGCGCCGCGCGGGCGAAGTGGCCCCTGTTGGCGTAGCGCGTGAGTCCCGCGATGACCCCGCGCGCGTCGGAGCGCCAGTGCGGCGCGAACAGGCCCGAGAACGCGGGGACGATGTGCACGTCCCCGTTGTCGTCCACGGTGCGGGCCAGCGTCTCGACCTCGGGCGCCGTGCGGATGATGCCCAGGTTGTCGCGCAGCCACTGCACGAGCGAGCCGGTGACGGCGATCGAGCCCTCCAGGGCGTACACGGGCGCCTGCTCCCCCAGGCGGTACGCGACGGTCGTGATGAGGCCGTGCTCCGAGCGCACGATCTCCTCGCCCGTGTTGAAGAGCACGAAGTTGCCCGTGCCGTAGGAGTTCTTCGACGTGCCGCGGTGGAACGCCGCCTGCCCGAAGGTGGCGGCCTGCTGATCGCCGAGGATGCCGGAGACGGGCGTCTCGCGCAGCAGGCTGTGCGGGTTGGCCGCGGCGTACACCTCGCTCGACGAGCGGATCTCGGGAAGGATCGCGCGCGGGATGCGGAAGACGTCCAGCATGTCGTCCGACCAGTCGAGCGTGCGCAGATCCATGAGCAGCGTGCGGCTCGCGTTGGTCACGTCGGTCACGTGCACGCCGCCGCCCTCCGCGCCGCCCGACAGGTTCCACAGCAGCCAGGTGTCGATCGTGCCGAACAGCAGCTCCCCCGCCTCCGCGCGCTCGCGGGCGCCGTCGACGTTCTCGAGGAGCCACGCGAGCTTGGACGCGGAGAAGTAGGCGTTCAGCGGCAGCCCCGTGATGTCCGCGAAGCGATCGTGCCCGCCGTCGGCCGCGAGCTCGTCGATCCGATCCTGCGTGCGCGTGTCCTGCCACACGATCGCGTTGTGGATGGGACGCCCGGTGGCCTTCTCCCACAGCACGACGGTCTCGCGCTGGTTGGTGATGCCGACGGCGGCCACCTCGTGCCGGGTGATCTCGGCCTTCGACAGCGCCTGGCCGATCACCTCGCGCGTGTTGCGCCAGATCTCGAGGGCGTCGTGCTCGACCCAGCCCGGCCGGGGGAAGATCTGCTGATGCTCCGTCTGCCCCGTGGCGATGACGCGGGCCCTCCGGTCGAACACGATCGCCCTCGTCGACGTGGTGCCCTGGTCGATCGCGACGACGTACTGGGGGTTCGACACGGCGGTACTCCTTCGTTGCCTCGTTCGGGACGTGGCACCAGGCTAGAGCGGTGCGCGCGCGATCGGCGCGCCGGGTGCACGAACGTGCGGGGCGTCAGCCGCCCACGAGCTGGCGCGCCAGCTCCTCGTCCAGCACGAGGTCGGTGACGACGCGCGCCGCCAGCGCGCCGCGCACGGCCGGCAGCTTCGGGGTGCCCGAGACGACGCAGACGCGGCGCGGGACGCGGCGCAGCCGGTCGATGCCGGGACCCGTCGCCCGCGCGTTCAGCGCGATGTCCCGCCACGTGCCGTCCGCGCGGAAGAACACCGTCGCCACGTCGCCGACGGCCCCGTCCTCCCGCAGCCCGCGGTAGTCGGCCTGCTCGAGGTAGCCGCCCACGTAGACGCGGCTCGGCACCTCGGCCAGCGGCGAGCCGAGGCCGAAGATCGCCACGTCGATGCGGTCCTGGATGCCGAGCACGCGGCGCGTGCTGCGCTCGCGCCACATCGCCTGCTTCGTGGCCGGATCGTCGAAGAACGCCGGCACCGGGAACTGCTGCACCCGCGCGCCGAAGGCCTGGCCGAAGCGGTCGAGGATCTCGCTGGCGTACTCGATGCCCGATGTCTGGGTGTTGCCGGCGCCGTTGAGCTGCACGACCGTCGTCCCGTGCGTGTCGCGCGCGGGCAGGTGGCGGCTGATCGCCCCGATCGTCGATCCCCAGGCCACGCCGATGGCCATGTTCGAGTCGACGAACCCCGAGATGAGGCGCGCGGCCGTCAACGCGACGCGCTCCAGCCGGTCGACCTCGCTCACTCCCGGGCCGACCGGCACGACGTGCGCGGCGATGCCGAAGCGGTCGCGGATCTGCCGCTCCAGGGCGGCGCCCTTCTCGAGCGGCGAGTGGATGCGGATGTCGACCAGCCCGGTCTCGCGCGCGTGGCTGATGAGGCGCGACACCGAGGAGCGCGACGTGTGCAACTCGCGGGCGATGGCATCCATCGTGAGGTCCTGCAGGTAGTACAGCTGCGCCGCCGTGAGGGCGCGGAGGAGCTTCGGGTCGCCCGCGCGCGCCGGCGATCCGCTTCCCGCGCCGTCGATCACGTCCGTCATGCCTCGCACCCTCCTGCACATTCGTGCACTCGCCTTGCGCATCCTCCCCGGCCCGCCCAGCCTAGTCCTGAGCGCGGTGAGTCGGCCGCGCGCTTCCCCCGAGCCGAAGGAGCCCGATGAGCATGCCTGCAGCCACGCACCGCCGCGAGGAGACGATCGCCGCGATCCGCGAATCGGGCCGACCCCAGGTGCTCATCGTCGGCGGCGGCATCAACGGCATCGCGACGTTCCGCGACCTGGCGCTGCAGGGCGTCGACGTGGTGCTCGTCGAGCGGGGCGACTTCGCCTCGGGCGCCTCGGCGGCCTCGAGCCACATGATCCACGGCGGCATCCGGTACCTCGAGAACGGCGAGTTCCGCCTCGTGCACGAGTCGGTGCAGGAGCGCAACGGCCTGCTCGCCACGGCGCCGCACTACGTCAAGCCGCTGAAGACGACCATCCCGATCTACTCGTTCTTCTCCGGCCTGCTGAACGCGCCCATGAAGTTCCTCTTCAACCGCTCGGGCAAGCCCGCCGAGCGCGGCGCGCTCATCATCAAGGCCGGCCTCGTGATGTACGACCTGTTCGCCAACTCGGGCCGGGCCACGCCCTGGCACGCGTTCCGCGGCCGCTCGCGCTCGCTGCGCGAGCTGCCCCGCCTGAACCCCGGCGTGAAGTACACGGCGACCTACTACGACGCCTCCATGCACGACCCCGAGCGGCTCGCGCTCGACGTGCTCGGCGACGGCGTGCGCGCCGGCGGCCGCGCGCTCAACTACGTCGAGGCCGTCGGCCGCGACGGCCGGTCGATCGTGCTGCGCGACCACGTCACGGGCGAGGAGTTCACCGTCTCCCCCGACGTCGTCGTCAATGCGTCCGGCCCCTGGACCGACCTCACGAACGAGGCGCTCGGCGACGCGACGACGTACATGGGCGGCACGAAGGGCTCGCACATCGTGCTCGACAACCCGGAGCTCGTGAAGGCGACGGGCGGACGCGAGATCTTCTTCGAGCACGAGGACGGCCGCATCGTGCTCATCTACCCGATCAAGGGCATGGCGATGGTCGGCACCACCGACATCCCCGCCGACCCGCGCGAGCCCGCCCGCTGCACGGACGAGGAGGTGTCGTACTTCCTCGACCTCATCGCCCACGTCTTCCCCGATGTGCCCGTCTCGCGCGACGAGATCGTGTACAAGTTCAGCGGTATCCGCCCCCTCCCGAAGAGCGACGCCACCGTCGCCGGGCAGATCTCGCGCGACTACCGCGTGGAGGCCACGGAGCTCGGCGGGCTTCCCGTGCTGAGCCTGGTGGGCGGCAAGTGGACCACGTTCCGCGCGCTCGGCGAGACGCTCTCGACGCGCGTGCTCGAGCGGCTCGGAGCGCCGCGCCGCGTGAGCACGAGGGGGCTGGCGATCGGCGGCGGCCGCGACTACCCCCGCACGCTCGGCGACCGCGCCGTGTGGCTGCGCCGTCACCTCGGCGGCGAGGACGACCGCACCCGCCTGCTGCTGGAGCGCTACGGCACCAGGGCCGCCGACGTGTGGGCGCACCTGACCGCGGGCGAGGACGAGACGCTGCTCGGCGGCGAGCTGTCGACGCGCGAGCTCGACTGGATGGTGCGCGAGGAGCACGTGGTGCATCTGGCCGATGTCGTGCTGCGCCGCACGTCGCTCGCGTTCACCGGCCGGGCCGACGTCGCCTCGCTCACCGTGATCGCCGACGCCCTCTCCCCCATCCTCGGGTGGGACGAGGACACGCGCGCTCAGGAGCTCGCGGACACGATCGGCCTGCTGCGCGAGGAGCACGGCGTCGATCTCCCCGACTACGCCACGCGCTGACGCCCGTGACGTGACCCGCCCGCTCCATGCGGTCGGGTTTCTCGCGAGCGCTGCCGCTCGCATCCCTTACACCCGATGAAGGAGTCCCCACACCATGACAACGATGTCACGCCGTCGCAACAGCGCGCTCGTGATCCTGTCGCTCCTGCTCTGTCTGATCTCGGCCGTCGGTGCCGCGATCGTGCAGACCGGCGGCGGTTCGACCGAGGTCAAGGACCTGAAATGGGAGACGAGCTCGGGCCGCGCCATGAACGCGCTCCTGTTCGTCCCCGAGAACGCGACGGCCGATGAGCCCGCGCCGGCCGTCGTGGTGAGCCACGGCTGGTGGAACAACCGCGAGATGCAGACCGCGAACTACGTGGAGCTCGCGCGCCGCGGATTCGTGGTGCTGTCGATCGACATGTACGGCCACGGCAACTCCGACCCGCTGCCGGCCGATGAGCTGGCCGTGGGCGGCACCGGCATGTACGACGCCGTGAAGCTGCTCGCCGACCTGCCCTATGTCGACGTCGACCGCATCGGCGTCGAGGGGCACTCGAACGGCGCGCGCGCCGCGAACTTCTCCGTTCAGCTCGACAACGAGGCGGACGAGCAGCTCATCTCGTCGGTCATGCTCGTCGACAACGAGGCGTTCTACACGGACGAGGACGGCGCGTACACGAACATCTACGGCTCGCGCGACGTCGGGCTCGTCGCCGACCAGTACGACGAGTTCTTCTTCCGCTCGTACACTGCCGAGGGCGCCGTCGCGACCACGCCGCGCGAGTTCGCGGGCACGCCCAACGCGCAGTCGTTCCTGCACTTCGGCGAGAACCCCGAGGGGCTCGACGAGCGCGTGCCCGACGAGTACTACACCGAGACGATCGACGGCGAGGAGGCCGTGCGCTTCCTCAGCACGCCGGCGCAGACCCACCCGTGGAGCACGCAGTCGAAGTACACCACCGCGGATGTCGTGGGCTTCTTCGACACCACGCTGGGCGCCCCCAACCCCATCGAGCCCACCTCGCAGGTGTGGCAGTGGAAGGAGCTGTTCACGGCGCTCGGCCTGATCGGCTTCGGCATGTTCCTCGTCGTGTTCACACGCGAGCTGCTGTTCACGCGCGCCTTCGCGGGCCTGCGCGACGAGGTGGCCCCGGCCGAGAAGACGACCGCGAAGGGCCTCGCCTGGTTCTGGGGCGGCCTCGTCGTGTCGGCCGCGATCTCGGCGCTGTCGTACGTGTGGCTGAGCCAGCAGTCCTGGCTGACGGGCATCGTCCACAACGCCGTGCCCAACCCGGTGCCCACCGGCTCGGTGTTCTTCATCGCCGTGTGGGCCGCGGTCAACGGCGTGGCGGCGATCGCCATCATGCTGCTGTCGTACTTCCTCTACGGCCGCAAGGCGGGCCAGAGCCCGCGCGCGCTCGGCATCTGGCCGGGCTGGAAGCGCCTGCTGCAGAGCGTGGGCCTCGTGGCCGTGGCGACGACGGCGACCTTCCTGCTCGTGTTCCTCGCGGACTACTTCTTCAAGACCGACTTCCGCCTCTGGGTGCTGGCCGTGAAGGTGTTCCCGCAGGACAAGATCTGGTACGGCCTGTTCCTGCTGCCGCTGTTCCTGATCTACTTCGTCGCGAACTCCGTGTCGATCAACGTGTTCAACCGGTTCACGCTGGCCGGCCGCGAGTGGGTGAACACCGCCGTGCTGGCGCTGTTCAACTCCCTCGGCCCGATCGTGCTCGTGCTGCTGCAGTACCTCACCTTCTGGGTGACGGGCGACCTCGTGCCCGGCTTCGGCGGCATCTACAGCATCTGGCTGTTCCCGGTGGTCGTGATCCTCGCGTTCACGGCCGTGGTCACCCGCAAGATCTACCGCGAGACGAACAACCCGTACATCGCCGGCATCCTCAACGCCGTCGTCGTGTCGATCGTCTCCGTGTCGAACTCGCTCGTCATGACCTACTGATCCGTCCCGGCGAACGGCCCCGGAGTCTCACGACTCCGGGGCCGTCTGCGTTCCGGTTCAGGGGCGGGCGCGATCCAGCGCGTCGCGGAAGAGGCGCGCGCGGCGGGTGACCTCGTGGGTGTCGCCGGCGGCCAGCGCCGAGGCGGGGACGAGGTCGCCTCCCGCGCCGACGGCCACGGCGCCCGCCGCGAACCACTCCGCCAGGTTCTCGGGCGTCACGCCGCCCGTGGGCATGAGCGGCACGTCGGGGAACGGCCCTCGCAGCGCCCGGAGGAACGACGGACCCACCGCCGAGGCCGGGAAGATCTTCACGACGTCGACGCCCGCCGCCGTGGCCGTCATCACCTCCGTGGGCGTGAGCGCGCCGGTCATGGCGACGGCGCCCGTGGCGCGCATCCGCGCGGCGAGCGCCGGGACGGTGCCGGGGCTGACGAGGAACGCCGCGCCGGCGTCCGCCGCCTCGCGCGCCTGCGCCGCCGTCGTCACGGTCCCCGCGCCCACGTACGCGACATCGCCGTGGCGCCGGATCGCCTCCGCGATCACGGCCGCGGCGTCGGGCGTGGAGTACGTCACCTCGATCCCCGTGATGCCGCCGCGCACGAGCGCGTCGATCGCGTCGAGGGCCGCGGCGGCGGCGGGCGCGCGCAGCACCGCGAACACCCCGGCGTCGCGTGCCCGGATCAGTCGGTCCTCAGCCATGGTCTCCCCTACATGTCCCGCGTGCTCGACAGCGCGATGGCGGCGCACTCGTGCCCTCGTCGCAGGCTCTCTCCCACCGGCGCGTCGTCCAGCACGCCGGAGAGGAAGCCCGCCGCGAACGCGTCGCCGGCCCCCACCGGCTCGACGACGTCGACGCGCGGCGCGGCCTCGAAGATGCGCGCGCCGCGCGCGTAGGCCGTCGCACCCACCGCGCCGTCCTTCACGACGAGCGTCGCCGGGGTGTCGAGCAGCGCGCGCACGTCGTCGGCGTCCCGCGTGCCCCACAGCCCCTCGGCCTCGTCGAGCCCGACGAACGCGATGTCGGCGCGGCGGGCCAGGTCGCGCAGCACGGGGGCCGCGTGCGCAGCGTCCCACAGCGGCGCGCGGTGGTTGACGTCGAAGCTCACGGGAATGCCCGCATCGCGCGCGGCGTCGAACGCGGCCGACAGCAGCGCGCGGCAGCCGGGCGAGAGCGCGGCGGTGATGCCCGTCACGTGCAGCAGCGCGACCTCGCCCCAGTCCACGCCGGCGAGCAGGCGCGCGTCGGCGTGCGACGCGGCCGACCCGGCACGGTAGTAGTGCACCCCGCCGCCCGGGTCCTTCACGTACAGGCCCGTCGGGTGGGCGTCGTCCCACTCGATGCGCGTCGTCACGCCGACGGCGCGCAGCGATCGCGCGATGCGCTCCCCTATCGGGTCCCGGCCGAGCCGACCGAGCCAGACGGCGTCGTGCCCGAGCGCCGCCAGCCGCGCCGCGACGTTCGACTCCGCGCCGCCGGGCTCCATCCGGAACAGGTCGGCGTCGACGACGGGCTCGCTGGCGACCGGCGCGATCACGGCCATCGTCTCGCCGATGCACAGCACGGGCCGGCGGTCAGCGGGCATCGTCCCGCGCCTCGCCCGTGTAGCCCAGGCTCGCGCTGATGCCGCGCGCGGCGCGCATCACCTGCTCCGACACCTCGCGCAGCCGGGAGATGGGCAGCTCGAACTCGAGCGCCGAGATGCTCACGCCGCCGATCGCCCTGCCGGACGAGTCGAGCACCGCCGCGCCGATGCAGCGCAGGTTCGCCTCGTTCTCGCCGTTGTCGATCGCCCAGCCCCGCTGCCGCGTGGCCCGCAGATCGTCGAGCAACGACGCGACCGTCGTGTGGGTGGCCTCCGTCACGCCGCGCATGCCCGTGCGGTGCATGATCTCGGCGACCTCCTGATCCGACCGCGCCGCCAGCACGGACTTCCCGATCGAGGTCGAGTGCAGCGGCACGAGGCCTCCCACGCGCGAGACCATGCGGTACGAGCCGCGGCCGTCGAGCTTGGCGGCGTACATGACGGCGTCGTGCTTGACGAGCCCGAAGTGCACGGTCGCCCCGGTCGCCTCGCGCAGCGCCTCGAGGTGCGGCCTGGCCTGCCTGTTGATCTCGGCGTCGTCGCTCAGCAGCCCCGCCAGCGCCAGCATGCGGCGCCCCGGCCGGTAGCGCTTCGCGTCGTCCTGGTACACCCAGCCGTTCGCCACGAGCTCCGAGAGGATGCGGTGGACGGTGCTGTTGGACAGGCCCGTCGCCTTCGCGAGGTCGGACAGCCGGTCGTTCGAGAGCACGGCCTCGAGCACCGCCAGCCCCTTCGCGAGGGCGGACGCCTGCCCCGTCTGATCGCTCATCCCCACCATTCTCGTGCCGGGCTCCCTCTCCGCGGCGCCGCGTGCGGCGACGCCGTCGCGTGCGGCCATCAGCGGATGCCGGCGACGGGGATGCCCTCCGCGTCGTCGTACGTCGCGTTCTCACCGGACGTCGCCCACACGAAGCTGTAGGAGCCCGTCCCGGCGCCGAAGTGCATCGACCAGCTGGGCGAGACGACGAGCTCGCGATCCGCGACGACGAGATGACGGCTCTCGTCGGGCTCGCCCATCACGTGGAACACACGGTCATCGGGCTCCAGGTCGAAGTAGAGATAGCACTCCGTGCGGCGGTCGTGCGTGTGCGGCGGCATCGTGTTCCAGACGCTCCCGGCATGCACCGTGGTGAACCCGAAGGCGATGTTCGCGCTCACGGTGCGCCCCTCGATGACGCACTGGTGCAGCGTGCGGCGATTGCCCGAGGCCGCGTCGCCGAGCTCGACGATGTTCATGCGATCCCGCGTGATGAGGGTGTTCGGGTGCACGGCGTGCGCGGCGGCCGTGAACACGTAGAACGCGGCGGGATCGGACGGATCGTCCGACGCGAACGTCACGTCGCGCGTGCCGCGCCCCAGGTACAGCGCCGTCGTGTGGGCCAGCGCGTACGTCTCGCCGTCGGCGGTGACGGTGCCGGGACCGCCCACGTTGAGGATGCCCGCCTCGCGGCGCTGCAGCAGGTGCTCGGCGCGCACCTGGTCGGGCAGCGGCAGGGCGATCGGCTCGCGCTCGGGCACGATGCCGAAGGCGGCGATGCGGTCGTGGTGCGTGTAGACGCCGTGGGCCTCGCCGGGGACGAACAGCCCCTCGGCGAGGAACGCGCGCCGCAGCTGCGCCGTGTTCATCGCGGCGGTCGCCTCGGGGCTGTGCGCGTAGAGCGTGCGGATGTCCATCAGTTCCCTCCCTCGTGGGTCTCGCGCCAGGCGGCCAGCGCCTCCATGGCGAGTCCCTGGCCCCATGGCTGCGGCCGATCGTCGCGGATGACCGAGTAGCCGAACGGGATCAGCTGCAGGATCGTGCCGGCGCTCACGCGCGTCAGCACGCCGTCGTCGACGTACGCGACGGCGCCGAGCACGGCGCGCTCGCCCGCCGCGCGCAGCCGGGCGTGGCGCTCGGCCTTGGCCTTGTGCACGACGTTGGCGCCGAGCTTCGTGAGCCCGTCGATGACAC